>JBIKTP010000225.1:0-4964 GCA_044348035.1 Burkholderiaceae bacterium | reverse complement strand
TTGATACTGCGAAAGGATTTCATAAAGGCACGAATCTTGCAGGAAAACCCTGCGGATTCATTGTAGCCCGGGCCATGCGCAGCGCACGGCGGTTGAAGGGCTTGTTGCGCACTGCCGGCAAGCCACCGGCGGCGGCCCACCGCCGAACCAGCGCTGCGGAGGGCGGTTCAACGGCCGGCGCGGACCTCGGCCACCAGGAAATCGACAATCTGCAGCGCCCGCGACATGTTCCGGGCCAGGGTGCCGTCGGTGTAGAAGCGCCCGGCCACGCCCATGGCCGGCACGCCCTCGACCCGGTAGGCGTTCTGCAACTGCGTCGCCTTGCTGGCCTTGGTGGCGACGGTGAAGGAGTTGTACTGCTCCGTGAATTTCGCCTTGTCCACGCCTTGCTTGGCCATCCAGTCGGCGATGGCATCGCCGCGCGTCAGTTGCTGCTTCTCAACATGGATCGCGGCAAACACCTTGCCATGCAGTTTTTCGAACAGGTCCATCGCCTCGAGCGTGTAGAACAGGCGCTGCTGGGGCACGAAGTCGTCACGGAAGCCCACCGGAACACGGCGCACCTGGACATCCTTCGCCACCCGCTTGATCCAGGCCTCCAGGGTGGGCTCGAATGCGTTGCAGTGCGGGCAGTTGTACCAGAAGAACTCCACCACCTCGATCTTGCCGGCCGGCGCCTCGACCGCTGTCCTCTTGTCGAGCACCAGGTAGTCGGCCCCGGCTTCGGGCTTGGCGACCTGCGCCTGCGTGGGCTGGAACAGCGCCTGGCCCCAGGCGGCGGAAGCCACTGCGGCAGCGGCAAAGTCACGACGTTTCATTGGTTCACTCCTGAAAATAGTTCCGTATCCTGCATCCGACCGGCTCCGCGGGCTTTAGTTCAGCGCTGCACGCGCACGAGCGCCACTTCCATGCCCAGCGCCTCCAGCCTTTCCTTGGCGCGGTCGGCGTCCTCGCGCTTGTCGATCGGGCCGACCCGCACCCGGTACACGGTGCGCCCGGATTGTTCGCGCTCGGACACCCGGGCCTCGACGCCGGCCAGGGACAGCTTGGCCCGCTGCGCCTCGGCGTCTTCCGCCGTCCGGTAGGCCCCCACCTGCACGAAATAGGTGAACGGATCCACGCTGGCGCCGGCCGCCCGGGCACGTGCCAGGTCGCCCAGCGGATCGGCCGTCGCCGCCGGTTTGGGTTCGGCCCGGACATCCGCCGGCGCACCGGACGCAGCCTGTGCCGGCGCGGAAGCCGCATCGGTCACGGCCCCGGCCTGCGAGGCTGCCGGCGTCGCGGGACGCGCCGGGTTCTTGCCATACAGCGGTGCGTTCGGGTCCCAATCCTTGTTTTTGCGGGCTTCGGCGGCATCCTGCTCGATCGAGCGGCTTTGCCCCTTGTTCAGGAAAGGCACCGGCACCTTGGTCACGTACACCGCAACGCCCAGGGCAATGCCCAGACCGATCACCAGACCGATCACCAGCCCCAGGAGGGTTCCCCCGCGTTGGTAATGCATGCGCCGCCCCCGTCCGTTGTGTCCTTGCATGGCTGGATTGTGCCGGCTGTCGCTCACATCTTGCGCGGCGCGTCCACGCCCAGCATGGACAAGCCGTTGCGCAGCACCTGCGCCGTGGCAGCCACCAGGGCCAGGCGGGCCAGGCGCACCGGCTCTTCGTCGACCAGGATGCGTTCGGCGTCGTAGTAGCTGTGGTAGGTGGCGGCCAGGTCGCGCAGGTAGAAGGTCACGTCGTGGGGCGCGAAGTCCTGCGCGGCGGCGCTCAGCATCTCCGGGTACCGGGCCAGCGCCAGCATGAGGCCCTGTGCCGCCGGGCTGTGCAGGGCGTCGAGTGCGACATCCTGCAGCAGGGCCGCGTCGCCACCCCAGCCCGCCAGCACCGAACAGATGCGGGCGTGCGCATATTGCACGTAATACACCGGGTTGTCGTTGTTCTTCGCCAGCGCCAGGTCGACATCGAACACATACTCGGTGTCGGGCTTTCGGCTGAGCAGGAAAAATCGCACCGCATCCTTGCTGGTCCACTCGATCAGGTCGCGCAGGGTCACGTAGGAGCCCGAGCGCTTGGAGATCTTCACCTCGGCGCCGCCGCGCATCACGCGCACCATGGTATGCAGCACGTAATCGGGGTAGCCCGGCGGGATTCCGGCGCCGGCAGCCTGCAGCCCCGCGCGCACCCGCGCAATCGTGCCATGGTGGTCCGTGCCCTGGATGTTCACCACCCGGGTGAAGCCGCGCTCCCATTTCGTGATGTGGTAGGCCACGTCCGGCACGAAGTAGGTGAAGGAGCCATCGCTCTTGCGCATCACCCGGTCCTTGTCGTCGCCGTAGTCGGTGCTGCGCAGCCACAGGGCGCCATCTTTTTCGAAGGTCTTGCCGGCGGCCTGCAGGCGGGCCACGGCGGCGTCCACCTTGCCGCTGGTGTAGAGGCTGGACTCCAGGTAGTAGTTGTCGAACTTCACCGCGAATGCCTGCAGATCGAGGTCCTGCTCATGGCGAAGATACGCCACCGCGAACTCGCGGATGCTGTCCAGATCCTCGATGTCGCCGTTCGCCGTCGTGGTCCGGTCATCGGCGCTGACCGTCTTGCCGGCCAGGAAATCCGCAGCGATGTCGGCGATGTAGTCGCCGTTGTAGGCGGCCTCCGGCCAGCCGTCGTCGCCCGGTTTCAGGCCTCTGGCGCGCAGCTGGGTGCTGTTGGCCAGGGTGGCGATCTGCACGCCCGCATCGTTGTAGTAGAACTCGCGGTAGACCTCCCAGCCCTGGCTGGCGTGCAGGTTGCAGATCGCATCGCCCAGCGCCGCCTGCCGGCCATGGCCCACATGCAGCGGCCCGGTCGGATTGGCCGAGACGAACTCGACCAGCATGCGTTCGCCACGCGGCGGCTGGTGGCCGAACGCGGCGCCCGCCTGCAGCACTTCACGCACCACTTCCTGCTTGGCCGCCGGCAACAGGCGGATGTTCAGGAACCCCGGGCCGGCGATGTCGATGTCGGACACCCAGCGCGCGTAGGACGGCTGGGCCAGCAACAAGGCGCGCAGCCGCTCGGCGACCTGGCGCGGGTTGAGCCTGAGCGGTTTGGCCAGTTGCATCGCGGCGGTGGACGCGAAGTCGCCGTGCGCGGCCACCTTGGGAGACTCGAACATGGCGCGCACCTCTGCATCAGGCGCCAATTCGCGCAGGGCCGCCCCCAGGCCCGCCTGCAATTCCTGTTTGATCTTGAGCATAGGCTGCGATTCTAGGAGCCCTGCCAGCCGGGAGGCGCGCCGGCGCCTGTCGCAATACCGACACCAGGCCCCGTCTACACTTCGGCCACAGCGCACCGGCAGCCCGGCTACCGGTCGCCCGTGTCAGCCGTTCGGAGATCCGGCGCGTTACAGGGGCGGACCCGCAATCGGTTTTGCGTTGTTCATCACTTTTCCATCGGAGAACCCACCATGCACAAACTGCTTTCCCTCGCCGCGGCAATCACCCTGGCCTTTTCGTTCGGTGCCGCCCAGGCCCAGGACAAGCCGGCCACCGCCCAACAGACCAAGATGGCCACCTGCAACAAGGAAGCCGGCGACAAGAAGGGCGACGAGCGCAAGGCCTTCATGAAGACCTGCCTGAGCGCCAAGAAGGAAACCCAGCAAAGCAAGATGGCCAGCTGCAACAAGGAAGCCGGCGAGAAAAAAGGCGACGAGCGCAAGAAGTTCATGAGCGAGTGCCTGAAGGCCAAGCCGGCGGCCTGACACCCCGGCCCGGTGAGACAGATTGGCAGGCCTGATCAGGCCTGCCAATAGCCTGCCCGCCCGTAGTGGTGCCGCAGGAAATCGATCCACAGGCGCACCCGCAAGGGCAGGTGCTTGCGCTGCGGCACCACGGCATAGATGCCGTTGGGCGGCGCGGCATATGCCTGCAACACCGCCACCAGCCGACCGCTGGCCACCTCGGCCTCGACCTCCCAGCTGCTGCGCCAGGCGATGCCGTAGCCGGCCATGCACCAGTCGTGCAGCACCTGCCCGTCGGAGCAGTCCAGCGGCCCGCCCGGCTTCAGATACACCACCTCGAAGGGCTCGCCGGCCGCCGGCGGACGCCGCTGCTGCGTGCGCGCCTGCGGCACCCGAAAGGCCCAGCCCCTGGTCTGGGAGGCATCGCTGGACAGTGCCAGGCAGTCGAAGCGGGCCAGGTCCAGCGGGTGTTCCGGCACCCCGTGCAGCTGCAGGTAGCGCGGCGTGGCCACGCACAGGCGCCGGTTGTCGGCCATGCGCACGCTGACCAGGGACGAGTCCGGCATGTCCCCGACCCGCACCGCACAGTCGAAAGCCTCCCCCGCGATGTCGACCACCCGGTCGCTCAGGTTCAGGGAAATGGTCACCTCCGGGTGCTGCTCGCGAAACCGTGGCACCAGCGGCGCCACATGCC
Organism: Burkholderiaceae bacterium; assembly: GCA_044348035.1. GTDB lineage: Bacteria > Pseudomonadota > Gammaproteobacteria > Burkholderiales > Burkholderiaceae_C > CAISIP01. The sequence goes on along the minus strand of JBIKTP010000225.1, from coordinate 559 downwards.
GGCGCCCGAAACCCGCCGGCGCCGTGATGCGCAGATGACCGCTGGCCTTGACGCCGCCTTCCGACACGCTGGCCTCGGCATTGGCCACATCCGACAGCACGCGCTGGCAATCCTCCAGGAAGGCGCTGCCTTCATGGGTGAGGGTGATGCGCCGTGTGGTGCGGATCATCAGCTTGACGCCCAGCCGTGCCTCCAGGGCATCGAGCCGGCGGCCCATGATGGCCGGTGCGACGCCTTCGGCCACTGCGGCGGCGGTCAGGCTGCCCCGGATGGCGACCGCGACGAAGGATTCCAGCTGCTTGAATTTGTCCATGCCGCACATTAGCTGCGAGAAAGTCAAAGATCAACCCGGGAAAGCGCCGATCAGGCGCATTGGCGTCATGAATTGCCGGTTCAGGCCAGTTCCAGGTTGCTGGCGGCGCCCATGATCTGCTCGATGGCGCGGCCCACGATCGGCTGCTGCTCCAGGACCCGCAGGCGGCCCTCGCGCAGCAGTTGCGCCACCTCGCGCTCCGAACGCACAAACGCCTCGAAACCGTCCCGGTTGGTGAACAGCATG
>JBIKTP010000224.1:0-4969 GCA_044348035.1 Burkholderiaceae bacterium | reverse complement strand
ACCCTGGGAGCAGCGTGTCAACGCCATGTATTCGCTGGCTGTGCGCCATGGTGTCTTCAACATGGATGAGTACCGCCATGCGATCGAGCGCATGGAACCCCGCCACTACCTGGCGGCCAGCTATTACGAACGCACGCTCACCAGCCTGGCAACACTGTGCGTGGAAAAGAAGCTGGTAACTGCCGAGGAACTCGAACGGCGTGCCCAGGGCCGCTTTCCGCTGGCACTCCCGAGCGCACAGGGGCGTGGCAACTCGCAAAGCCAGGCTGCGTTTGCGGTCGGCGACCGGGTGCGCACCCGCACGGAGCTGGTAGCTGGCCATGTGCGAATGCCTGGCTACGTGCGCGGCAAGACGGGCATCGTCATCGGGCAATCGCCAGCGTATCCCTTGCCCGACGCCCACGCCCATGGCGTGGCGGCCGACAAGGAGGTCACCTACGATGTGCGTTTCGATGCCTTGGACCTTTGGCCCGATGCGGCCGAACCTGCCTTCGTGCATGTCGGACTGTTCCAAAGTTATCTGGAGCCAGCTTGAAAACTGCGATGCTTTGCCAATTCCTGTAAGGCGCATCGTTCCCCGTGATTGATTGCGACTACGTGATTGCTGGCGCGGGGTCGGCGGGCTGCGTGCTCGCCAATCGGCTCAGCGCCGGTGGGCGTTACCAGGTGCTGCTGCTGGAAGCGGGTCCGAGCGATACCTCGCCGTGGATTCATGTGCCGATCGGATACGCCAAGACCAATAGCCACCCTGTGCTGAATTGGCGCTTCGACACCGAGCCGCAGGCGCATATGAACGGGCGCAGGGTGTACTGGCCACGTGGACGCGTGCTTGGCGGTTCCAGTTCGGTCAACGGCATGATCGCGATTCGCGGGCAGGCGCAGGACTACGACCAGTGGGCTGGCATGGGTGCCAGTGGCTGGAGCGCAAGAGAGACCCTGCCGTATTTCATCCGATCGGAAACCCATCCGAAAGGCCCAGGTGCTTGGCACGGCGGCAGTGGGCCACTATCGATCAGCAACATTGCCGGAAAGCATGAACTGGTCGAAGCCTTCATTCGGGCAGCAGCCGAATGCGGCATTGCCCCCAATGACGACCTCAATGGCGCAAGTGCCGAAGGTGCCGGCGCACTGCAACTCACGGTGCGCAACGGCTTGCGCTGCTCTGCAGCGGTCGCCTATTTGCGGCCGGCCCGCTCCCGGCCAAATTTGCGAGTGATTACCGGCGCCCACGTCTGCGCCGTCAATTTCGACGGCCTGCGGGCGAACGGGCTGAAGTGCCTGATAAACGGAGAAATACACAGCGTGCGCGCGCAGCGCGAGGTCCTGTTGTGCGCCGGTGCGCTGCAGTCACCGCAGCTGCTGCAGCTGTCCGGCATTGGGCCGCCCGAGCTGCTGCAGGAGCACGGCATCCCCGTGCGCCATCCCTTGTCGGGCGTGGGTGAAAACCTTCAGGACCATCTTTGTCTTCGCTTTTTGTACCGCTGCACCAAGAGGGTAACCGGCAATGATCGGCTGAATACGCCTTGGGCCCGGGCGCTAAGCGGCCTCGACTATGTGGCGCGACGCCGCGGGCCCCTTGCCAGCGGAGCATTTCTTGCCGGACTGACGGCCAAAGCGTCACCTGCTTCGTGCAGCGTCGACACCCAGATCACTTTGTCGATGGTGAGCTCGCCCGCCCGTGGCGCGCGGGTGCATCCGTTTCCTGGCTTCACACTTTTTTATTACCCGTTGCGCCCCACCAGCCGCGGCTTCGTGCGCTTGCGCTCGGCCGATCCGTTGGCACCTCCCATGATGCAACCCAACTATCTGAGCACCGGACACGACCAGCAAATGATGATCGCCGGTGCCCGTCTGACGCGGACCCTTGCCGCCGCCCCGGGATTGGCACCGTATGTGGAGAATGAGCTGCAACCCGGAACAAACGCGCGCGACGACTCGGACTTGTTGGCGGCCGCTCGCGAACATGGCAGTTCAGGTTACCACCCGGTAGGCACCTGCCGCATGGGCAGCGATGCGACTACGGTGGTAGACCCGAAGCTGCGCGTGCACGGAGTGACACACTTGCGCGTGGTTGATGCTTCGGTCATGCCCACCCTGGTCTCGGGCAATACCAACCTTCCAACCATCATGATTGCCGAGAAGGCAGCGGACATGATTCTCCAGGATGCGTTGCATTCGTGATACCGCACGACAATCAGAATCGGAAGGGGCCATGCCTCAGCCCCTCCCCCCGGATATGCGGTGTTTTCGGACCTTTCCCGACCCCGTTCGAGCAGGAATAGAGGGCTCCCGATGATTCCTGACAAGACAACTAGTTTATCTGTGGTTAAAATCTAGGCGCGCAGGTATGCCGCCTGTGACAAAGTAACAGTGTCTCGAAGCGTCATCCCTTGAAGTACTCGATTTTTTCACTGGCCAGCAACGCACTCAGTCGCCACGAGCAATGGCAGCGTGCATGGCGAAGCCCCAAGCCCAAAGCTGCCTATGACGCGGTGGTGATTGGCGGCGGCGGTCACGGGCTGGCAACAGCGTACTACCTGGCCAAGGAACACGGCATGACCAACGTGGCCGTGCTGGAGAAAGGTTGGCTGGGTGGCGGCAATACAGGACGCAACACCACCATCGTGCGCTCCAACTACCATCTTGACGCCAACGCGCACTTCTATGAATTTGCACTCAAGCTGTGGGAAGGTCTGTCTCAGGACCTGAACTTCAATGTGATGTACAGCGCCCGTGGCGTGCTCAACCTGACGCATTCGCCGGCCGAGGTTGATGCAGCAATGCGCCGCGGTAACGCGATGCGTCTGAATGGCATCGATGCGCAGTGGATGTCGCGCGACGAAGTCGCGCGCTGGATACCCAACCTGGACTGTTCGCCACAGGCGCGTTTCCCGATTCACGGGGGCCTGCTGCAGCCGCGTGGCGGCACGGTACGCCATGATGCAGTCGCCTGGGGGTACGCCCGGGCCGCTGATGCGCGAGGTGTCGACATCATTCAGCAGTGCGAAGTGACGGGCCTGCGCATGGCGGATGGTGCCATCACCGGTGTGGAGACAAACCACGGCTTCATCGCCACGCCCCGGGTCGGACTGGCCGTGGCCGGCCATTCCAGCCAGTTGGCAGCCATGGCCGGCATTCGACTACCCATCGAGTCGCATGCGCTGCAGGCCATGGTTTCCGAGCCGGTCAAGCCAGTGCTCGACACCGTAGTGACTTCTGGCGCCGTGCACTTCTACATCAGCCAGTCCGACAAGGGGGAGCTGGTGATGGGCGGCGACCTGGATTTCTGCAACTCATTCGCCCAGCGCGGGAACCTGCCCATCGTCGAGCATGTGCTGGCGGCCTGCCTGACCCTCTTTCCGGATTTCGGCCGGCTCAAGCTGATGCGCACCTGGGGCGGCATCATGGACATGACCCTGGACGGCAGCCCGATCATCGGCACCTTGCCGGTCAAGGGGCTGACCATGACCGGCGGCTGGTGTTACGGTGGATTCAAGGCGACGCCGGCATCGGGCTGGCTGCACGCCCACACCATGGCAACCGGTGCGCCGCACGAGCTCAACGCGGCGTTTTCACTGGAGCGTTTTGCGCAGGGCGCACTGCTGGACGAAAAAGGCGCCGGCCCCACTGCCTGGGCCCACTGATCAGGTGCCGACATCATGATGCTCATTCCCTGCCCCTGCTGCGGGCTACGCAATCAGACTGAGTTTACCTACGGTGGTGACGCGTCGGTCAAACGGCCGGCACCTGACGCGCCGCAGGCCGAGTGGTTCGCGTTCGTCTACCTGCGCGACAACCCCAGCGGCTGGCACGAAGAGCTGTGGCTGCACAGCGCCGGATGCCGTAGCTGGTTCAAGCTGCGCCGCGACACACGCAACCATGAGATTGCCGCCAGTGCACCTCTGCACCAGCCCTTTCCGGTTCAAGGTACACAAGCATGAGCCAGCCCTGTCGCGTCCCGTCTGGTGGCTTGGTGGATCGCGCACGCGCCCTCCACTTCACCTACGATGGCGTCGCTTACCAGGGCTACGCCGGCGACACACTGGCGTCGGCTTTGCTTGCCAACGGAGTTCACCTTGTCGGCCGCAGTTTCAAGTACCACAGGCCGCGTGGCATCCTCAGCGCAGGGGCGGAGGAGCCCAACGCGCTGGTGCAGTTGTCCATCGGCGCACGCACCGAGCCCAATGCGCGATCGACCCAGGTCGCACTTTTTGATGGCCTACGGGCCAGCAGCCAGAATTGTTGGCCATCGGTCAAGTTCGATGTGGGCGCGATCAACAACATCCTGTCTTTTCTGTTTCCGGCCGGGTTCTACTACAAAACCTTCATGTGGCCCCGCGGACCCGCATGGTGGCTGCGCTACGAGCATCTCATACGCCGCGCCGCCGGCATGGGCCGCACGGCAACCCTGCCGGACCCGGACCACTATGAACACCGCTTCGCCCACTGCGATGTGCTGGTGGTGGGTGCTGGGCCCGCCGGGCTGGCTGCCGCGCGTGCCGCGGCTGGCAGTGGGGCACGCACTATCGTCTGCACCGAGGACAGCCGCATGGGTGGTAGCCTGCTCGGCGGCGATGAACTGATCGACGGCGTCCCCGCCGACACCTGGATCACGCGAACGGTTGCAGAATTGCGGGCCAACCCGCACGTCACACTGCTGGACTGCACGACTGCCTTCGGCGTGTACGACGACAACCTGATCGGTCTGGCAGAACGTGCAGGCGATCGACCAGACGCGCCCGTGGCACACCAGCCGAGCCAACGACTGTGGAAAGTTCGCGCCAAATCGATGGTCCTGGCCAGCGGAGCCCACGAGCGGCCGATCGCCTATGCAAACAACGATCTGCCAGGCACGATGCTGGCGGGTGCAGTGCAGACTTATGTGCAGCGGTTTGCCGTCCGACCGGGCACCAATGCAGTGGTGTTCACCAACAACGACTCGGCCTATGGCTGCGCTTTGGCCTTGCTG
>JBIKTP010000009.1:0-14209 GCA_044348035.1 Burkholderiaceae bacterium | reverse complement strand
CCGATGCAGGGCCGGATGTCGGCCGAGCGGCCGGCACGCGCCTTGCTCACGATCTCGCGCTCGGCGATGTGCGCGCGGGCCATGCCCACCACGTCGGCCATGCCGGATGCGATCACCGCCTCGGCCACGGCCGGGCTGTTCACGCGGCCGGTGTGCACGATCGGCAGCGTGAGGTGCCGGCGCAGCGCCTGCGACATGCCGGCCCACTGGGCCGGCTGGTAGTGGTGCGACTGGATGTAGCTCGGATTGCCCCAGGGGCTGCCCATCACGAAATGCAGGTAGCTCACCTGACCGGTGTCCTGCAGCGCCTGCGCGATGGCCAGGCCACCCGCCTCGTCGTAGCCGCCAGGTTCACCCTCGACCATGTTCATGCGCACGCCGACCACGAAATGCGCGCCGACCTGCTCGCGGATCTCGGCAATGATCTCGCGCAGGAAACGCATGCGCATGTCGAAGGAACCGCCGTAGTCGTCGCCGCGCCGGTTGGTCTTGGGCGAGAGGAACCACTCGATCATGTCGTCGTGGTTGGCATGGATCTCGACGCCATCGAGCCCGGCCCGCTGCGCCTGCAGGGCCGAGAAGCCGTATTCCTTCACGAACCAGCGGATCTCCGCGCGCGTGAGCGCATGCGGCACCAGATTTACCAGCGGGCCGCTGAGCGCCTGCGAGGGACCATGCGGCATGCCACCCTGGATCACCAGCTGCGCCGTGGCCGCCGCGCCAGCGGCATGCAGGCCGGAGGCATACATACTGACCCGCTCCAGGCAGTCGGGCCTGCGCCAGATGCCGGCGGTGCGGGCGCCCACGCCGGACGGGTCGAACCCGGGCGGAATGAGGTTCTCGACAAAACCGGTGATGCCACCCACCCAGGCCGCGCCGGCCTTGGCCCGCGAGACCCAGTAACCCACATGTTTCTCGGCCTCCTCGACCGTGCCGAACAGGTTTCCGATGGCCGAGGCATGCGGCGGCAGCATGATGCGGTTGCGCAGCTGCATAGGGCCGATGGAGAAGGGCTCGAAGATGCGCGTCAGCGCGGGGGCAGGCGTGGTAATGGTGTTCACGGTTCTTGGATTCGAGAACCCTGATCGCAGGCGAACGCCTCAGGGCATGACCGGCGCGCCGGCGAGTTCTTGGCTGACCTGGTAGGCCAGCGTGATGCCCCGGCCCAGCGCGAAGCCGCTGTTGTAGCCGACGCCGGTCGTGGTGTAGGCCGCACAGGAGCCGACCGCGTACAGGCCCGGGATCGCATGGCCCTGCGTGTCCAGCACGTGGCCGTCGCCATCGATGTGGATGCCGCTGGAACCGATGCCGGTTCCCACGAAACGCAGGCGGAAGCCGAAGAACGGAGCCGTGTTCACCGGGCCTAGCACCGAATTGGGCTTGTTCTGGGGATCGCCGGCAAACCGCCGCACGTAGTCCACGGTGCCGCGGCCGAAGTCGGGGTCCACCCCCTGCAGCGCGTGCTCGCTGAAGCGCGCGGCAGTCTTCGCGAGTTGTACGCCATCGATGCCCAGCCTGGCGCCCAGCGCCTCCAGCGTGGGGGCCGACTCGACCATGCCGTCCGGATAGGTGCCCCCCGGGGGCGTTGCGCCCAGGCCGTATTTCTGGTGGTGCTGTTCATCGAAGACCATGAAGAAGGGCAGGTGCATGTCCTGCGGGTTCATCGTGCGCGAGACGATGTCGACCCAGTAGGAGTCGTCGCAGTAGCGGCGGCCGGTCTTGTCGACGATGATTGCATGCGGCATGGCGTAGTCGGGTCCGTAGGCGTACCCGACACCGGTCGTGGTCTTCCACCCCGGCAGCATGGGAATGCAGGTCGCCGGCAGTTGCACCACCGCGCCGCCGATGGCACGCACCAGCCGGATGCCATCGCCCTTGATGCTGCGCGGCGCCACGCTGCCGAAATCGTCCGGGCCCAGGCCTACGAGTTCCTGCACCAGTTCGGCATCCCAGTCGTAGGTGCTGGTGGCCAGCACCACCGCGCCTTCGAACACCACCGCTCCGTCCGGGCCCTGGGCCCGTACACCGGTGACCTGCCCGTCGCCATCGCGCAGCAGTTCGGTGACCGGGTGCTCCAGCAGGAAGCGGATGTTGGGATACTGCAGGGCCTTGGCCAGGAAACTGCCCACGACGCCGGTGCCGAAGGTCAGCGGGTCGGACCTGGCAGCCGCCGGCCGGGCGGCGTTGTCGCGGTTCTCCGGCATGCCGAAGCCCTGGACCGAGGCCGACTCGCCGCTGGCCTCCTCGTCGTCGACCTGCGTCAGGCGCCGGCCCTTCTCGAACATCTCGGCATAGGTGGTGCCCACCGGAAAGTACGGGCTGACACGCAGCTTGGCGCGCCATTCGCCCAGGATGCTGCCGTCGATGCGTTCGTTGGTCAGGTAGCGGCCCGCCGGCTGCGCACCGGGCGCCTCGTTGTGGTAATCGGCCAGGCCCGGGATCACGGCCCAGCGGATCGCGCCGACATCCTCCCAGTGCCGGATCGCCACGGGGGAGACCGCCAGCCAGCGCTTCATGGCCGCCTCGTCCAGATACTCCGGGTGTGCATGGCCGATATGGCGCACGTACTGCTCGGCCAGTTCGGCGCTGTCGGTCAGACCTTCACGGCGCGCCACATGGTTGTCGCCCACCCACACCTGGCCGCCCGAGAAGGCCGCGGCGCCGCCCACCATGTCGGTGGATTCGAGCACCACCACATCCAGCCCGTGCATGGCAGCGCCGATGGCGGTGGCAATGCCCGACAGGCCAGCGCCGACCACCACCACGGTGTCGGCCCGGCGTTTGGATCGCATGTCCATGATGCCCCCTTGTTGCGTACCGCTGGAATGAATGCCGCCGATGTCAGACCGGATGCAGGATCACCGGCAGCGTCGGCGGTGAATTGAAGATGAAACCCTCTCCAGGCGGCAGGTCGCCCACGGGCTCGATGCGCGCGACGCGGTCGAGAAACTCGACGAACGCATGCGCCATCTCGACCTTGGCCAAGCGCGAACCCACGCAGTGGTGCATGCCGTCCCCAAAGCTGAGGATGTCGCCACCCACTGCGAACTGCCGTTCGGTGTTGCCGATGAACCGGTTGTGGTCGAAACGCATCGGATCGGCGAAATGGGCTTCGTCGCAGTTGCCCGAGGCGCTGATGGACAACACCTTGTCTCCGGCGCGCACGGGCATGCCGGCCAGCTCCGTGTCCCGCAGGGCGGTGCGCACGAAGGCGCTGACCGGCGGATACAGGCGCAGGGCCTCGGCACTGAACGACGCGAGTGCCTCCGGATCCTGGTAGTTCGCCTTGAGCCAGGCCCACTCCGACGGGTCGAGCGCCACATGGCGCAGCACGCTGGTCAACACCCGCTCGGTGGTCTCCACGCCGGCGGCCAGCAGAAAGATCACGTTGGAGACGATCTCTTCATGCGGGATCGGCGCGTCATCGTATTCGGCGGTCACCAGGTCCGAGAGCAGGTCCTTGCCGGGTTGTTGCCGGCGCTGCTCAATGATCGGCTCCAGGAACATGCGCACCTCTTCGCGCGCCTGGAAGGCAGCCTCGCGCGCCCCCGGGTTGGTAATGCTCGACGAGCCGCCCGCCACGATGGTGCGGTACCAGTCGCGGAATCGCGCGGCCTCGGGGAGGTCGGTCAGCGCGGTGATGGCCAGCAGCGGAACCCAGGTGGCGTATTGCTCGCGCAGGTTGATCGGCTGGCCCATCGGAAGTCCTTCGGCCTGGCGCACGGCGATCTGCTGCACCATGTCCGTCAGGCGCTCGCGCATGGCGCGCGCGGTGCGCATCTCGCGGGCCACGATGCCGATCTTCTTGCTGTGCTCGCGCCCGCTCATCTGCATGAACGAGCGCCCGAAGGCGGAGGCTCCGGCGCCGGCCTGCGGCGGCTGGAAATCATCGCCGCTGTTGAGGACCTGCTTCACATCGCGGTGCCGCGACACCACCCAGGCATCCAGGCGGTCGCTGCGGAACATCGGCAATTCGGCGCGCAGGCGCTCGAATACCACGTGGCGGTCCAGCGGCGAGGTACCAGCCAACAGGGCGTTGAAATCATCGACCAGCGCCTGCTGGCTGGGTGTGAGCGTCTGCATGTGTGTCTCCTTGGAAGCTTCGGGGGACTCAGGCCAGGTGGCCGAGGTAATGGGCGATCACCTTCTCGTCGTTGATCAGGTCGGCACTCTGGCCCTGGAAGGCCATCTCGCCATGTTCCAGCAGATAGGCCCGGCTGGTGGCCTGCAGCGCGCGGTGGGCGTTCTGCTCGACCAGGAGGATGGTCAGCCCCGCTGCATTCAGGGCCCGCAGCGCACTGAACACCTGATCAGTGATCAATGGCGACAGGCCCAGGCTCGGCTCGTCGAGCAGCAGCAGCCGCGGCCCGCCCATCAGGGCCCGGCCGATGGCCAGCATCTGCTGCTGACCACCGGACAGCGTGCCGCCCTTCTGCTGCCTGCGCTCCTGCAGGATCGGGAACAGCTTGTAGACGTCCGCCAGGCCGTAGTTCGACGTGCGGGAGCCCCGCGCCAGCTCGCCGAGCAGCAGGTTCTCCTCGACCGTCAGCTCGACCAGGATCTGGCGGCCCTCGGGCACCTGCAGCAGGCCCTGGCGAGCCACCTTGTGCGGCTTGACCCCGGCGATCTCGTCGCCTTCGAAGCGGATCGAGCCGCGTTTGGGCCGCACCGTGCCCGACAGGCAGTTGAGCAGCGTGGATTTGCCGGCACCGTTGGCACCGATCAGCGCGACCATCTCGCCGGCCTCGATATGCAGGCTGACGCCCCGCAGCGCCTCGATGCCGGAATAGGCCGCAGCGAGGTCCTTGACTTCAAGCATCATTTCTTGCCACCCAGGTAGGCTGCGATGACCGCAGGGTTGTGCATGACTTCCTGGGGTGTGCCCGAGGCGATCATGGCGCCGGAATCCAGCACGTAGACCTGCTGGCAGAGCTGGTTGACGAAGCGGATGTTGTGCTCGATCAGCAGCAATCCGATGCCGCTGGCCGCGAGTTCCCTGAAGACCTCGCCGAGCTCCGCGGCCTCCACGTCGTTCATGCCGGCCACGGGTTCGTCGAGCAGCAGGATCTGCGGGTTGGTGGCCACGGCGCGCATCATCTCCACCCGCCGCTGGTGGCCATAGGCGAGGCCGCCTGCGGGGTGGTCGGCATACCGGGCCATGCCGAAACGCTCCAGCAGCTTCCAGCCGCGCTCGAACAGCTGCGGCGTCTCGCGCAGCGATGAAGGCAGGCCGACCAGCTGTGCGAACAGCGAGGACTTCACATGCACATGGAAACCGATCACCACGTTCTCGAGCACCGTGGCCTCAGGCAGCAGGCGGATGTTCTGGAAGGTGCGCGACACGCCGGCATGCGCGACTTCATGCGCCTCGGCTGTGGTGATGTCGCGCTCCCCCAACTTGACGCTGCCGGTGGTGAGCTTGAGCAGGCCGGTGATCATGTTGACCACCGTCGTCTTGCCCGCGCCGTTGGGCCCGATCAGGCCGGTGATGCGCCCCGGGGGCACCTCCATGTTGACGTCGGACACCGCCAGCAGACCGCCGAAGCGTTTGGAGACATTACTGAGTACCAGAGCCGGCATGGCTGCCCTCCTTGAATTTGCGATCGCGCTCGGCGGCCCGCCGCTTGCGCATGTAGAGGACGAAACCGTCGAACACGCCGTGCGGCATGAACGCCACCATCACCATCATCAGCACGCCCTGGAAGAACTGCCGGTTGTCGGCCAGCGGTCGCGCCAGTTCGGGCAGCAGCGACATGATGGCCGCGCCGATGATTGGCCCGGTGACCGTACCGCGCCCGCCCAGGATGATGTAGGTGAGCGCCGCCACCAGGAAGGCGAAGCCGAACATCTCGGGCTCGATGCTGTAGGTGTAGAGGCTTTGCATGCCGCCGAAGAAGCCGGCCAGCGCGCCGCTCAGGATGAAGGCGATCATGTGGTACTTGCGGATCGAGATGCCCAGCGTGGCGCCCACGGTCTCGTCCTGGCGCAGGGCGTCGAAGGCACGCCCGATCGAGGAGCGGCTGATCACGTACATGAAGTAGATCGTGACGGCCACCGCCAGCACCAGGTGTTCGGTGCCCACCAGCTTGGGGATGTTGTTGAAGCCCTGGGGCCCACCGGTCACCTCCTCGAAGTACAGGCACAACGAAACCACGATCTGCACGAAGGCCAGCGTGGCGATCGCCTGGAACACGCCGCGCAGCCGCGCCAGCGGAATGGACAGCAGCAGGCCGCCCAGGCACCCGATGGCCGTGCCGACGGCCAGCGCAAGCAGCGGGTTCCAGCCCTGGTTCTTGACCAGGATGCCAACCGCATAGGCGCCGATGCAGGCGAAGCCGGCCGAGCCGATCGAGAACACGCCGGCACGCAGCACCATCTGCTGGCTGTAGGCAAAACCCACAGCGAGCAGGAAGTAGTCGAACAGCGGCTGGTAGGTATAGATCAGGTTCATCATCGCCGTGCCACTCCCACTTGCACGCCTTCGCTGCCAAAGAGGCCGCTGGGTTTGATCAGCAGCACGAGGAACAGCAGGCCGTAGATGATGGTCTCTGTCAGGGCGGTGGGCAGGTAGGCCACCGCGAGGTTCTGGAAGATGCCCAGCAGCATGCCGGCGACCACCGCACCGTGCACGCTGCCCAGCCCCCCCAGCACCACCACCACGAAGGCCTTGAGCAGGTAGGGCTCGCCCATGTAGAAGTGGATCGAATTGAACGACAGCCCGATCAGGATGCCCGCCACGCCGGCCAGCGCACCCGAGATGAAGAAGGTCTGGAAGTACACCAGCGCCGGGTTCACCCCCAGCAGCGATGCCACCCGCTCGTTGCCGCTGACCGCCCGGATCTGGCGCCCGAAGGTGGTCTTGTACAGGTACAGCATCATCACCACCAGCAGGAACATCACCATCACCAGGATGATGATCTGCAGGAACGAGAATCGCACCGGTCCGACCTCGTAGAACTCCACCGGAAAGGTTCCGAAGGGGAAGCGCAGCACCTTGGTGTCGGACAGCCGCTGCGCCACGCTCATGATGCACAGGTTGGCACCGATGGACGAAATCAGGGCGCCGAACTCGATCTGCCCGCTGCCCCGGATGGTGGCGAAGGCGGTCACCTCGACCAGGTAGGACACCAGGCCCGCCCCGATCATGGCCAGGACCAGGGCCAACCACAGCGGCAGGCCGTTGAGCACGGCAAAGTAACCGATGAATGCGCCGGACATGAAGACGCCGGCATGCGCGAGATTCAGTATCTTGAAGGTACCGAATATCAATGTGAATCCGAGCGCAAACAGTGCGTACACCGAACCGGTGACGAGACCGTTGACGAGTTGCTGGGCAATCATGCGTTGACCCTATGGTTGGAGCGGCACGACGTGCCGCAAGTGGAACAGGTTGGACATTGCCGCGCTGCCGTCCACTCAGGGAGCGGACGGCACCGGTCTGCGGCAGCACCTGCCGGACATACCGGCAGGCCGCATCGTGCGATCAGTTGACCGGCGTCGGCTTGCCGTTCTTGATCACCATCACGGCCGGGCCGTACTCGGGGATGCGGTCCGCTTTCTGCGTCCACTTGCCGCCGCCGAGCACCACGTCGGCATCCCTGAGCTTCATGACCGCCTCGAGCACTTTTTCGCGGGTCGGGTTGGGCATGGAGTCCTTGATCGCGCGTGCTGCCAGCAGCGCTTCGGAGTAACCCACGGCAGCCCAGTTGTCCGGCTCGGTGTTGAAGCGCTTCTTGTAGTTCTCGCGGAACTTGACGTTCAACGGCGCAGTGGACTGGTCGTTGAAGTCGATCGCAAAGTAGGTGTTCTCGACCGCCTTGCCGCCGATCTTGAGGTAGTCCACCCCCAGGCCGGCGGTACCGAACATGGTCACGTTCGGGGACACACCCGCCTGCTTGAGCTGGATCACCAGGTTGGCCGCCTGTGCCGCGTTGGAACCGAGCCAGATCGCGTCGGGTTTGGCCGCCGCGATCTTGGTTGCCAGGGCACCGAAATCACTGTCGCCGATCAGGATGGTTTCCTCGGCGATCGGCTTGATGCCGGCTGCGGTGAGCGGCCCCATGAAGGCCTTCATGTTGTTGATGTGGCCATCGTTGTCGCGGCCCCAGATGGCAGCCAGACGCTGCGGCTTGACCTTGTCGACGGCGTACTTCGCGAGCGGCGCCACCTGCACCTCGGACGACGCGGTGATCTTCAGGTACCACTTGCTGGTGGCCAGCGGAGCGGATGTCTGCGCGGTCGAGAACATGGGGATCTGCAGGTCGTTGAGCAGCGGTGCGATCGCGATCATCAGCACGCTGTTGGCGCCACCGAGCACGATCAGCGCGTTGTCGACCCTGGCGGCGCGGGTCAGCAGCGTGGTGATCTGCGCCCGGTCGTTCTGGTCGTCGTTGGACACCAGCTTCAGGGTGTTGCCGGCGCCCAGGTAATTGGCGGCGTTCAGTTCGTCGATGGCCATCCTCACGGCATTGGCCTCGGGCACACCGACGAAGGCCAGCGGCCCGGTCAGCGCCTTGATCGAGGCAATGGTGAACTCGGCGGCCGAGGCCGACACGGATGCGAGGGTGGCTCCTGCGGTGAGCAGTGCCAGGACGGTGGACTTCAGTTTCATGTCTGTCTCCTTGGGGTTGTGAACTACTGTTGATGGAAAAACGGTCGGTGCAGGTGGGTCGGGGTCAGGCGGTTCCTTCAGTTGGCGGGTTTGGATTTGCCGGGCCGCATTTCCACATAGGTGGGCAGCCGCTCCGGGTAATCGGCAGCCACTGGCGTACCGGAGGCCATATTGCGCTCCAGCCGGCCCATGGCAGCGGCATAGTCCTTCACATGCAGGTAATAGAAGAAGGACAGCAGCCGCTCCTGGAAGCGCCACAGGCCATCGGAGCCCTTGACATACAGGTCGTCGTAGCGCAGCGCGGTGATCTGGGGCTCTTCCTTGCGCCAGACTTCCGCATGCACCGACAGGTTGCCCCGGGCCCGGGTGGGGCTTTCGAACCAGATCACATGGTCATGGGCGAAATGGTTGGTCGCGCCCAGTACGCTGAAGCGGCCCTCGAACTGCTTGACGATCGCCTCGATGCCAGTGGCGCGCATGGCGCCGTCCGCAGAGCCGAACGATGCATCGGCTGTGAACAGCAGACTGGCCGATGCCAGGTCCCGGTTGTCCATCGCGAAGTTGTAGCGGGCGGTCAGGTCGCGGATGGCGATCTGGTCTTCGACCAGTGCCAGACGGCTTTCGAGCGACTGGTTCGCGGCCGGCGCGACGCGGTTGGGGATAGCCATTGTGTGTCTCCTTGGGGGGTTTGGAAATCGGTTTCAGCGGGTCATCGTCTGCACATGGCCGGCGCCCAGGCCGACCTTCTCGTAATGGGCGGCTGCGATGGCGCGCCTCGTGAACACGTCATCGTAGCCGGTCGGCACACCGTCCGGGTCCACATAGACCAGCGCGCCGTGGACCATGAAGAAGGTCAGCATCTCGTCGCAATCATCGGGCACCACCAGCGTGTGGGTCTCGCCGGGCGGTTCGAATGCGTAGGAGCCCTCCTCGGCCACCCAGTCATGCTCCAGATAGTGCCAGCGCCCCTTGAGGACCAGCGCATGCACTGCGCCGGTATGCCGGTGGCGCGACAACACGCCACCACGCGTGACGCGCATCATATGCACGTAAAAGCCCTGCGACACGTTGAACTGGATCGGGCGGAAGGACACGGTATCGGTGAGTGGCACCCACAGGCGTGGGTCGCCCCCCGATGGGTCGCGCACGGCCTGCAGCACGCCCGGCATGACCAGGTCGGCACCCATGCCGGCCGGCTGCGGATGCCGGTAGGGAATCTTGCGCAGATCCCGATCGGTCACTGCCGGAGCATTCATCCGGCAGCTTTCAGGTCAGGCCGGTAGGCGGCTACATCGTCGTACTGCACGAGTTCCACCACATTGCCTTCGGGATCGCGCAGGAACACCACGAACAGGCCGGGCCGGCTCTCGATCGGCTCGGGGCCGGACATGGTCTGGCCGCCTTGCGCCAGCACACGCGCGGCGACGGCCTGGATGTTGCGGATGATGAAGGTCAGGTAGGTTGCATTGGGCTGGTCGCACACGTGCACCGGGTGCTGGGCCGGCAAGGCCACCGGCGCGTCGGGCGCGATCAGCTTGATGCGCTCGCCGTACGGGGTCTGCAGCCGGATCACCGTGGCGCTGCCACTGGCCAGACGGTATTTCTGGGCGGTCTGCGGGGGAACGCGGGCCTCGCTGACAAACTGCAGTCCCAGCACCTTTTCATAAAAGTGGCGCATGGTGGGAAGGTCGCGACAACCAATGCCCACTTCGAGGGGTACGGTCATCGTCAGGGTGTCGGTGTTCGCCATGGGGGCAGCCTTGGGGTTGGAAGTGGGAAAGCGCTCTGGCGCACCGGGCGCAGCATCCTGGCGCAGGCCGGTACGCTGCCGGCCGCAACTGCACACGCGGTGACGTCATCGCGGGCCTCATGCATGGGCTGGCTCCGGCTCCATCTGTCTGGCAGGCGCGGCCGCCCGCGCCAGGCCCGCGGCATGGCGTGCCGCGATGTAGCCGAAGGTCATGGCCGGGCCGATCGTCGAACCTGGCCCCGGATAGGCACCACCGAACACGCTGACCTGGTCGTTGCCCACGGCATACAGCCCGGGGATGGGCCCATCGTCGCTGCCGAGCACACGGGCGTGGGCATCGGTCTTCAGGCCGGCAAAGGTACCGATCTCGCCCACATGCAGGCGTACCGCATAGAACGGGCCCTGCACCAGCGGCGCGAGGCAGCTGTTGGGCTGGATGTCCTCGTCGCCCTGGTAGCTGTCGTAGGTACGGTTGCCACGGTTGAAGTGCGGGTCGACACCGGCAAGCGCGTTGCGGTTGAATTCCTCCACGGTCGCCTGCAGCCCGGCTGCGTCGATACCGGCCCTGGCGGCCAGCTCGGCCAGAGTGTCGCCACGCAGCAGATAACCATTGCGCAGATAACGCCCCTTGGGGATAGGGAATGGCCGCACGAAACCCATGCCCCAGTGATTTACGGCGCGCGCATCGGCCACGATCCAGGCGGTGGCTTCGGCTTCGCCCTCTTCCTGGCTGGCGCGGATCATGCCGGGGATGAAGTGGTGGTAGGAGCTGGATTCATCGGCAAAGCGCCGGCCCTTGCGCGACACCGCAATGAAACCCGGCTTCATGCGGTCCACCAGGTGCGGCCAGACGCCTTCGACACCCTGCACGCCCGGGATCTGCGACACCGGCATCCAGGGGCTGACCTGGTGCACGCCGGCATCGAAACGCCCGCCGATCCGCTCGGCCGCCCGCACACCGTCGCCGGTGTTGGCGATGGGCACCGGCGTCGGATGGTTGGCGCCATTGGCGGTGGCGGGGTAGGTGGCGGCGCGCCGTTCGGCGTCGCGGCCATACCCGCCGCAGGCCAGCACGACGCCGCGCGCGGTACGCACCTCGACCAGACCCTCGGAGGTGTCCACCAGCGCCCCGACCACCCGGCCACCCTCGCGGATGAGCGAACGCATCGGGCTCTTGCGCCACAGCGGGATGTCCAGGTCGGTGGCCGTGCGCAGGAGGCGCCCGACCAGGGCCCGGCCGCGCACCATCTGCTCGCTGCGGCCGTAGACGACCATGTCGCGCGCATGGGCCAGCAGCTTGCGCAGCACGAAGCCCATCGACTTGATGGAACGCCCGGCGCGCATGAACTCCTTCATCTCGACGCTGGAGCCGATCGCCAGCCCCAGGAACAGCGTCTGGGGCAGCTGGTTGCGCAGGAACTTCAGCTGCCCGCCCATCTCGCTGGTCTTGTAGTTGACGGTGCACAGGCCGCGCTGGGTGCGCGAGGCCGGGTTCTCGGATACATAGTCGGGGTAGTCCATGGAGTAGAAGCGCACCTGGGTCTCGCGCTCCATGTACGCGACCATGGCCGGCCCCTGCTCCAGGTAGGCCTCGACCTTGGCGGGGTCGACCCTGCCGCGGCCTTCATCCAGGATGTAGCGGCGCGCCAGGGCGATCGAGTCGTCCTTGCCGCTCCTGGCGTTCGCCGCCTGGGCATGGTGGTTGCAGGGGATCCAGATCATGCCGCCCGAATAGGCCGTGGTGCCGCCGAACAGGTCGTCCTTCTCGATCAGAAGCACCTTCAGGCCGGCCTTGCGCGCCACCACGGCGCTGGTGAGGCCGCCGCCGCCAGAGCCGACGACCAGAAGGTCGACCTGCTCCACGCGCACGGGGCGGGCGATGGCCATCAGGCAAGGTCCGTGCTTCGCACTGCGGTGCGATCTTGCTTGGGGCGGCCCGGCGCTGCGCTCATGCCGCGTCCCCCGCCTTTTCGTTGCGGTAGGCCTGCACGTAATGCGCCACCGACTTGTGGAAGTTGATCGCGCCGCCCTCGTTGCGGCCGAACAGCAATTCCGTGTTGGCGCCGGAGTTCAGGCCCTCCTGGATGCTGAGGCTGCTGATGTAGTCCTCGTCGTAGACGATCTTGGCGTACAGCGCAATACGCTTCTTCATGGCCTCCGTGTCCTCGGCGCTTTCGGTGGCCGGGTTGCGCGGGTTCACGTGGTTCTGGATCGTGATGCAGCGGTCGGGGGCGACCGGGAACAGCTGCGACACCATGCCGCCATGTTTGTCCGCCGAGATCGAGATATGGGGAAACAGCGTGCGGACCGCGTGGAAATGCTTGTCGGTGTACTCCGAGGGCGGCACGTCCTTCATCTTGAGCATCAGAGCCGGGTCGTTGCCCCAGGCGTTGCCGCCCATGCGCTGGTGCGGGCCACAGGGCAAGGGGCCGAAGTGGTCGTACAGCGATACCGAGGTGGAACTCTCGCGGTTCCAGAACTCATACAGGGTATTGCGGTGCAGGAAGGGGATGTGGTAGGCCTCCAGGTAACCGTCGTGGGTGATCTTCCAGTTCGCGCTCTCCAGCCGCGCCGTGCCGTGCAGGAACCACTTGTCGGCCTCCAGGCCGGCGAGCTCGTGCAGCATGTCACCGAGGTACTCGTCGATGTCGAAACGCCGGCCCGGGGTGATGCACACCCACACAAAACCCACGCGCTCTTCGCAATGCAGCTCCTTGAGACCCAGCAGGCCCTTGTCGATCTCGCCGAACTTGCGCTGGTCGGCAATCGTGAGCAGGCGTCCGTCGGTGCCGAAACGCCAGGCATGGTAGGGGCAGGAGAAAGCCTTGAGCTTGCCTTTTTCGTCATGGGTCTGCGTGATGGCACGGCCGCGGTGGGTGCAGGCATTGATGAAGGCACGCAGGCGAAGGTCCTCGCCACGCACGATGAGCACCGGCACGTTGAGCACCTTCATCGCCTTGTAGCAACCAGGCTCGGGCAACTCGCAGCTCAGCGCCAGCATCAGTGGCAGGCGGCGGAAGATGGCGTTCATCTCTTCGTCCCAGCTCCTGGGGCTGTAGCTCTCGACCGGCAGCCGGTAGATCTCGTCCGTGGAATCGGTGGTGCCGGCACTCGCGTGTTCGAGGGCCCGGCGGACCATCTGCTGAATCTGCGTCTGCACGTATTCGGTCTGCGCCATAGGTGTTCTCCTGCTGTGTGCTTCGTGGGGGCTGCATGCGAACAGTAGCCCCCATTGATTCCTGCGTCTTTGGAGATTTCCCCAATGGCGGGAAAACCCCATGACGCGTGCGGATGATTGTGCAATAGAATCCGAAAAAAGGAAACTAAGTTTCCAAAAATTGTTGAATCTGTCCTGCATGGAAACCGTGTTTCCATGCAGGACACAACTTTGGAGCAAAGACCGCCATGGAACCCACCCAGTTGCTGATCCAGAACGCCCTCGTCATCGATGGCACCGGCGCCAAACCCCGCAAGGCCTCGGTCCTCGTAGTGGGTGACACCATCAAGGCGGTCGGCAAGGCGGCAGACTCCACCGCGGCACCTGGTGCGCAGCGTCTGGACGCCAGCGGGCTGACCCTGATGCCCGGCATCATCGACGGCCACGTGCACAGTACCTTCGACGACGCGGCCGGCCACGACGAACTCTTCTTCCACCGCCGCCCCGGCATGGCCGCCATCACCGCAGTGCGCAACCTGCGCAAGATCCTCACCTCCGGCTGTACCGGCATCTTCGACCCCGACTCCCTGTTCGACCTGGGTGTGGACATGAAGGAAGCCATCAACCATGGCGTGATCGAAGGCCCGCGCATGGCGGTGGGCGGCTACGCGCTGATGACTTCGGTCGGTGG
>JBIKTP010000223.1:0-4996 GCA_044348035.1 Burkholderiaceae bacterium | reverse complement strand
TTCTTTGTGGTGTTTGTCCTCGTGGTTTTCCGCGGCACGTCGCTGGCGGCGCAGGTTGCGCCGGTTCCGTGGCGCTGGGTGCTGGTGGCCGGCGGCACGATGGCGGCCTACAACCTGACCTTCTTTGCCGGCGTCAAGGCCAGCAGTGTGGCGGTCGGCACGGCGATCGCGCTGGGAAGCGGCCCGATCTGGGCCGGCCTGCTGGAAATCGGTATCCGCCGGCGTTCCCCCGCTGGCGCCTGGTGGGCCGGCACGCTGCTCGCAGTGGCCGGCGGCAGCTGGATGGTGCTGGGCAGCGCCGAGCAACTGCAGATTTCCGCCCACGGGGTGGGCCTGTGCCTGGTGGCCGGCCTGTCCTACGCCGCCTACACCCTGATCAGCAAACGCATGGTCAGTGCGACGCCGGCGCCGATCGTGACGCTGTGCATCTTCTCCTGTGCCGCGGCCATTGCGCTGCCGCTGGCCGCGGCGGTGTCGGACCTGCCAACGACCTCCTGGCAGGGATGGGGCATCGTGGTGTATCTGGGCGTGGTGGCCACTGGCGTGGCCTACCTGCTTTTCACCCATGCTTTGAACAGGGTGTCCGGCACCACGGCGGTGTCGATGTGCCTGGCGGAGCCGTTGACGGCCTTCGTGCTGGCCATGCTCGTCATCGGTGAGCGCCCGCCACCGGCGGCTTTTGCAGGCCTGGTGCTGGTCATGGCCGGGCTGGCGCTGGTGGTGCGTGCCGAACTGCGCGCTGCGCCGCGCTGAAGGCCTGACAGCAGCCGACGCCGGAGCCACCGGTCGGTGGGCCGATGCGGGCGTGTTGTCCCTGCCCAGGCCAGGTGCCAGATTGCGATGCCGGGCGCAGGCCAATAGTGCGGTGCGGCTGGCGGCTTTCTATCGGTCGTGGTGGGCCCACTCCTGGACGGCCGGACGTTCCCACTGGCGTTTCGCGTAGTCGGCAAGCCCGGGCGGTACCGCATCGCCATTGCGCACCAGGCGGTTCAGCATCAGGGCAAGGTCCACGTCCGCGATGCTCCAGGCATCGAACAGGCAGTTTCCGCCGTGCGCCAGCAGGGCCGATGCGACGGCGAACAGCTTGTGGGCGGCCATCTGCCCTGCTTGCGACAGCGGGCGGTCGACCGGCGCAGAGAAAACCACCTCGGTGGGCCGCTCCTGCCGCAAGGCCATCAGGTCACTGCGCAACCAGGCCTGAACCTGCCGGGCGCGGGCGCGTGCCTGCAGGCTGTGCGGGTACAGCCGAACACCGGGATAGGCCTCCTCCAGATACTCCGTGATGGCCGAGGATTCGGACAGCGTGAACTGTTCGTCGACCAGTGTCGGCACCCGCCGGGTGATGGACGCCTGGGCAAACGCGTCGTCGCTCTGCGCTCCGGCGGCGAGATCCAGCGTGCGCACGTGAAAGGGCAGGCCTTTTTCGCGCAATGCCACATGGACCGACATGGCGTAGGGTGAGAGATACCGGGAATCGACGTAGAGCAGCATGGGTATTGCGCAGGGTGGCTGGTGGTGGGGGCAGGCGGCTCGGTGGTTCAGGCGGCAGAATCCAGCGCCAGCTCGGAGCGGTTGCGCCCGTTGGCCTTGGCCAGATAAAGCGCCGTATCCGCGCGAGCGAGCAGGAGGTCCACGGAGTCGTCGGGCCCATGGCTGACCGCAATGCCGATGCTGACGCTGCAACCGACGACTGGCGCATCGAGTTGCGCGATGGCGCGGATGCGCTCCGCGACAACGCACGCTTCCTGACGCGACACCTCCGGCAAGAGTGCGACAAACTCCTCGCCGCCGAACCGCCCGAGCTGGTCGGCGGGTCGCAACACGCTGCGGACACGGTTGACGAACCAGACCAGCACAGCGTCGCCAGTCTGGTGCCCATGGGTGTCGTTGATGGCCTTGAAATGGTCCAGATCCATGATCAGAAGGGCCATCTGGCGGCCGTTGCGGCGGCAGCGCTCCAGCTCGGCGTGGCAGGCTGTCGTGATATGGCGTCGGGTGAGAGCATCGGTGAGTGAGTCACGGCTTGCCAGGTGTTCCAGCGCCGCACGCAGCCGGTCGCTGGCCATCAGTACCATGCTGATGGCAAAGAGCAGCACCGACAGGGAGAGTCCGGTCAGGTAGACGATCTGCCAGGGGTCATCGCCATAGAAGTCGGCCTGTGCCTGACTGTTGAAGGCAGTCATCAGCCGGGCTGCCTGCAGAATGGTCAGCGTGCCCATGACCAGGGCCGCCATGCCGCGTGCCAGGCTGATGGAGGGCTGCCGAAGGATGAGCCGGCCATGCAGGGCACTGATGCAACCTGTCAATCCAGTGGTCAGCACCATGCGGACCCGGTAGTCAGGTTCCACCTGGGTGAACCAGATCTGGGCTGCCATCAACAGCACCATCACCACCAGCCAGGGTCGGTGCCGGACCGGGCGATCGAAGAACATCCGACTGCCTGCGTAACAGACATAACAGCCAGCCCAGAGCATGGCAGACGCGACATTGATCGTGATCAGCGCCGGCAACGCATCCCGTTTTGCCGCCAGCAGGCCAGCCGCAAAAATCAGCACCAGCGCCCAAGCCCACTGCCCGAGCCCTCGGATCGAGGCAGGATAGTTGCGCCGCAGTGCGAACAGCACCAGCGACATCAGACCTGCCATGATGCCGGACAGGACGACAACGGTTCTCAGGTCGACAAATTGCATGGGCGTTCGGGCGTCATTGCCGACATCCTATCCGCGAGCGCCAGGTTGACCCGCTGTTTCGTCAGCATGGGCTTGCCAGGCCTTGTGGCCTTTGATCGGCACCCCACACCATGGTGGCGAATGCTGACAATGCCATGGCCCTGCACGAGAGCCTGGCTGTCCAGCGTCGGGCCCGCCGAGCCGGGCGCTCAGGGGGAGGTCGGTTCGGTGATGAACCCGATTTTGCGGACGCCTGCGCGCTGTGCAGCCGCCATGGCCTGGGCCACACGTTCGTAGCGAACCGCGCGGTCGCCACGGATGTGCAGCTCCGGCTGCGGTTCCCGTCTTGCGGCGTCGGACAATGCGGCAACGAGTTGTGCGTCCGTGACGGCCGCCTGGTTCCAGAAGTACTGGCCGCCGGCGTCCACGCTCAGGCGGTTCGTCTCGGGGCGGGTCACCTGTGCCTGGTTGGCTGCCCGTGGCAGATCGATGTTGACGGCGTGTTTCATGACCGGCACGGTGATGATGAAGATGATGAGCAACACCAGCATGACGTCGACCAGGGGCGTCATGTTGATCTCGTGCATCACCTCGTCGGTGTCGTCCTGGGTTCCGAAAGCCATGGTGCCTCCCTTCAGAGCGTGACCGGCCGGTCAGCCTGCACCCGGGCGCCTGTCACGAAGTAGGCATGCAGGTCGTGGCCGAAGCGGTTGAGCCGGGACACGATGAACTTGTTGCTGCGCACCAGTGCGTTGTAGCCCAGCACCGCCGGAATCGCCACGGCAAGCCCCAGGGCCGTCATGATCAGTGCCTCGCCGATCGGCCCTGCCACCTTGTCGATGGTGGCCTGGCCTGCGAGGCCGATCCCGATCAGCGCGTGGTAGATGCCCCAGACCGTCCCGAAAAGCCCCACGAAAGGCGCGGTGGAGCCCACCGATGCCAGGACTGCGAGGCCGGACTGCAGCCTCGCCACCGTGTCGTCGATGGAGTTGCGCAGCGCCCTGGTTACCCAGTCGCTGATGTCGAGTGCGTCATGCAACTGCTCCCGGGTGTTGCTGTGGTGGTCCCTGGCCTGGCGGCCTTCCTCGGCCAGTGCCCGGAAGGGGTTGTCCTTGCTGTCGCCCAGCTGGCGCAGACCCTGGTCGAAGTCCGGGCTGTGCCAGAACGATTCGGACCCCCGTGCCAGCTTCTTGAACCGGACGATGTCCATTGCCTTGAGGATGATCACCATCCAGGAAGCCAGGGACATGCCGAGCAACAGCAGCACCACCCCGCGGGTGACCCAGTCCCCCTGGTGCCAGACGTTGATCAGACCGAGTTGCGATTCCATGGGGGCTCCTTCAGAGGGTGGTTGGGCGTGTTCATTTCAGGACCCAGACGATCGGCACCGTGAACCACATGGCTTCGGGCTTGCCGGCGCGTTTGCCGGGCACATACCGCCACTGGAGCACGGTGGCCATGGCCGCCTTGTCCAGGCGGTCGAAACTGCTGGACTGCTGGATTTCTGCCTGCTGGGCGATGCCGTCGACCCCGATCAGGACGCGCACCAGCACGGTTCCCTGTTCGTTGAGCCGCTTGCTCATCGGCGGGTACACCGGCCTGGGGTTCTGCAGGTAGTCGGCGTCGCTGGACGGCAACTCGATGCTCGGTGGCGCTGGCTTGGGTTGCGGCGCCGGGGCGGGTGCTGGTGCGGGTGCTGGCGCTGGCGCGGGCGCGGGCGCGCGTGCTGGCGCCGCGACCACTGCGGGCACTTGCTGGGCGACCGGCGCCTGCATCGGAGGGAGTGGAGCCGCGGGCGCAGCGATGGCGGTCGGCGCCGTTGGTGCCGGTTCCGGGTTCACCGGCACCGCCAGTTGCGCAGCGGGCGTCGGCGCAGGCATCACGGGCGTCATGCTGGTCACGCGCTGCGGGACCGGGGGCCGTGGTGCGGGTGGAGGAGGTGGTGGTACCGGGCGCGGAGGCTCGATGACCTCGCTCAGGACCTGCACGGGCACCACCAGGTCGACAGCACGGTGCAACAGGCCGCTTTGCAGCATCCACAAGGCCAGACCATGCAGCGCGATCACGGTCGCTGCGACGGCAACCGTTCGCCGGCCCGATGAAGTCTGGTGGGTGGAACGCATGGAATCTGGAATTCTAACCCAACAAATGCGAATCATTCGCATTTGATTGTGGACGTTCAGTTTCAGGGTCAAGTGGTCGTCGATGGCGTATTCGGCCATCGTAAATGACAGGTGCCCCGGTGGCGGGAACTGGTGGCAGCCTGCGTGCACGCCGGCCTGCTTTCTGACGTGCCATGACCTTGCCCGACGGGTTTGCTGCACCGC
>JBIKTP010000222.1:0-5010 GCA_044348035.1 Burkholderiaceae bacterium | reverse complement strand
CTCAGCGGCGCGGTCGGGCGCTGAACGCGCCGACGGACCTGCGGTGCTCGCCGCCGGGGCGCATCGCCAAACTCACTGCGTTCGCTTCGCTCTCTCCGTTCAGACAGTGGCGATGAGAATGTTTTCGAAGTGCGCTGCGCGCACCGCCCCGGCGTCTGCGCTCCTCGGCGCGCCGCCGAACGCGCCCCCACCGGGCACCGCCTGCCGCGACGCTGGAGAGCAGCAGCAGTGGCGCACTACCTTCGGCACGCGAACAGACCGGCAGCCTCTCACCGGAGAAGCGTACCGCGCGAAACACGCCACCCCCACCAAAGGCTCGTCGCCCCAGGCCTGTGGGGGCCGGGTGCGGCGCGCCTGTGGGGCGGCGAGGAGGCGAGCCCCGGACACAAACAGTCCAGTGGACTGTTTGTGCCTGGCGAGCGGCCGGGCCACTGGCCCGGCGCGGCCTGCAAGGCCAGGGCTTGCGGCCAGCGCGAAGCGCGTTCGTCAACACTTTCATTGCGCTTGTCTGAACGGAGCGCGCGAAGCGCGCGCAGTGAGTTGCGCAATGGGCCGCAAGACCGAGCACCGCAGCGCAGTCGGCGCGTTCAGCGCCCGACCGCCCCACCGAAGCGCCGCACCCGGCCCCCACAGGCCTGGGGCGACGCGAGCGCAAACACACAGGCCTGGGGCGACGCAACAGAAAAAGACCAACCACAGCCCTGGGGTGACGCGAAAGCAAACGAACAGGCCTGGGATGACGCATCAGATGTCCCGTACCCGGTTGCGGATGTCCAGCGCCTCGATGAGCGCATCTCCGAACAGGTTGATCGACACCACGGCGATGGCAATGGCCAGTCCGGGACCCAGGATGGTCCAGGGCGCGAGGAAGATCTGTGCGGTGCCACTGCTCATCATGGCGCCCCAGCTCGGCTTTGGGGGTTGCACGCCAAGCCCGAAGAAACCCAGGGTGGCTTCGAGGATGATGGCGTCGCCGGTGGCCAGCATGCCGGCCACGATCACCGGGGTGATGGCATTGGGCAGCAGGTGGCGGAACAGGATGTGCATGTGCCCGCAACCCAGATTGGCGGCCGCTTCCACATAGGTCTCGCTCTTGATGGCCATGATCTGGGCCCGGGTCAGCCGGGCGAACTGGGCCAGATAGGCGATGCTGATCGCGATCATCGTGCTGTACAGGCCGGCCCCCAGGATGGCGACGAATATCAGCGCGATCAGGACCTCGGGGAAGGACCATGTCAGATCGACGACGGCCGTCACCATGCGGTCAAACCAGCCACCGAAGTAGCCGGCGGCAGCCCCCAGGCACATGCCGATGGTGACCGACCCGCAGATGGCGGTGAGCGCCACGGTGAGCGAGGTGCGCGCGCCATAGATGATGCGCGAGAGCACGTCACGCCCGAACTCGTCCGTGCCCAGCCAGTGGGCCCATGACGGGCTCCTGTTCGTGGCCGACAGGTTCTGGATGTCGTAGGGGTAGGGCGCCACCCACGGCGCAAAGATGGCAGCCCCCGCGAGGAGCAGCAGCACGGCCAGCGACAGGCCACCGCGCCAGGTGCTGACCACCCGCCACCAGGGTGAATTCTTCCAGGCGCTCATCGCAGGTTGTCCCGCACCCGCGGGTCCATGGCGGCCTGCACCAGATCGCCGAGCAGGGTGCCCAGCATCACCGCCATCGCCAGCATCAGCAGGCAGCCCTGCACCACCGGGTAGTCGCGCTGCGCCAGCGAGGTGATCAGCAGCGAGCCCAGCCCGGGGCGCGCGAACACGAACTCGATGGTCACCGCTCCACCCACGATCCAGCCGATGCGCAGGCTCAGGATCGTCACCACCGGCAGCAGGGCGTGGCGCAGCACATGCTGCAGCTGGATGCGCCGGTGCGACAGGCCCTTGGCATGCAGCATCAGCACGAAGTCCCGCCGGCCGACATCCAGCATCGCGGCCCGCGTGACGCGTGCCACCAGCGCCACGCCATGCAGACCGATGGTCAGCACCGGCAGCACCAGCGCCGTCCAGGTGCGCGCGCCGGAGACCGGGAACCATTCCAGTTGCACCGCGAACAGCAGGATCATCAACAGGCCCAGCCAGAAGCTGGGCAGGGTGGAGCCGAGCAGGATCAGCGCCATCACGCTGCGGTCGATCCAGCGGTCCTTGTAAAGGGCGGCCAGTGCCCCGGTGGCGATGCCGACCACGGTGGAGAACAGGAAGGCCAGCCCGCCCAGGCGCAGGCTGTGCGGAAGGTTCTCGGCGATCAGTTCGAACACCGGGCGGCGCAGGATCATCGCGTCGCCCAGGTCACCGCTGAACAGGTTGCGCAGCCATACGCCGTACTGCGCCAGCAGCGGCTGGTCCAGGCCGTAACGCGCGACCAGGGCGGCCTTCTGCTCTGGTGATGAGCCGATCTGGACCATGTTGTCGATCGGATCACCCGGAACCAGATGGACGATCATGAAGATCACCATCGACACCGCCAGGAAGACGGGGACGAGCAGCAGCAGGCGCCTGACGCTGTAGTGCAACAAACGGTGCTTCTTTCAGCCGGAGTCCGCAGGGGGTTTGCCGCTCTCTCCCGGGGGGACGGACCTACCTGACCTCGATGTCCATGATGGACTGGGTCGCCATCTTGATGCCACGGATGGTGTCGGGCATCTTCAGGCGCACCTGGCTGTAGGCGAAGCTCTGTGTCGGCTGGTAGATCGGCGCAAACGCGAACTGCGACATCACGTATTCATGGTAGGCCTTGAAGTTGGTCACCCGCTCCTCCCAGGTGCGCGACTGCTTCATGGCCCGGACATTGAGCTCCTCTGCCTTGGGGTCGACGAACATCGACACGTTCGGGTAACCCAGGCGGTTGGCGCTGAAGAACCAGTCGATGATGTCGGCGTTGGTGTAGTCGTAGGCGCGCACGGCGAGCTGGTGGTCGGTCCTCTTGCGGTACTGCGCGTTGATCGATGCCGGCTCGTGGACGGTGATCTCGGCGTTCACGCCGACTGCCTTGAGCTGGGCCTGGATGACCTCGGTGACCCGCTTGAACTGCGTGCCGTTCTGGGTCCACAGCTTGAGCGTCAGGGGTGTGCCGCCCTTGGCACGGATGCCATTGGCGCCAACCGCCCAGCCGGCTTCGTCCAGAAGCCGCCTGGAGCGCTCTGCATTGAAGCTGATGTTGAACTTCGGGTCGATCCTGCTCTCGGGCAGCGCGCTGACCAGGAAGTTGCCGGCCACCATGCCCAGCCCGCCGAAGATGCTGGCCAGGATTTCCCGCTGGTTCACTGCCAGAGCGATGGCCTCGCGCACCTTGATGTCGGTCAGCGGCGCAACCGATGTGTTCATCGGCATGTAGAACACCTCGGTCCCCGGCAGCGTGACGATCTTGAGCGACTTTTCGGTCTCTATGCGGGGCAGGAAGTCGGTGGGTACACCCAGCAGCAGATCGACACCACCGGTCTTGAGTTCGAGGAAGGCCGTGGAGTCCTCCGGAATCTCGCGCAGGGTGAGGTTCCTGATCTTGGCCGGGCCCTTGTTGTTCGACAGGGCGCTGGCCCAGCGGTAGTCGTCATTGCGCACCAGCCGGGTCTGCTGGCCGACCGTGAAGCTGGCCAGCTTGAAGGGCCCGCTGCCAACGGCCGCCGTCACGCCGAACTTGTCGCCCAGCGCCTCGTAGGCCTTGGGCGAGGGAATGCCCATGAAGCTGGTGGCCATGTTGAGCAGCAGGCTCGGGTCGGGTGTCTTCATCTGGAAGCGCACGGTAAGGTCGTCCACCACGATGACCTTGTCGATGGCCTCGACCATGAAGGCGTTCTCGGTGCCCTTGTACTTCGGAATCCACCACTCGATGACCTTGGCGTTGAAGGGTTCGCCATCATGGAACTTCACGCCGCGGCGCAGCTTGAAGGTCCAGGTCATGCCGTCGGGGGAGGACTGCCAGCTCTCCGCCAGCTGGCCGTGGAAGGACTGGTCGGCGTCTTGGATGACCATGCGGTCGAAGATGAGGTTGTTCGCAATGTTGAGCTTGGTACCCTTGATCGGGTTGTAGGTGGGGGCGCCGGCTTCGCGTGCGTTGAGCACGAAGGTGGCGTCCTGGGCCCAGGAGGGTGTGAAGGCGGCCATGCTGCAGGCACTGATCGCGGCCAGCGCAAGCATGCGCGGGACTGGTTGGAACGAAATCATGGATTCTCCAGATTGAGGTGCGCCGCCTCGGGCGCCCGGGGTTGTCACGGGGTCGTCATCTGGCGCGAGAATAGTCCGGTTAGGCGGGCCTGCACGGGAACCTACCCCCAAAGGGATAGACGCTGACCGGCGCGCCTGAAAGCCCAGCGAGGGCGCTATCACTTTGGGGTTAGCCGCCCGCCCCGGCCCCGGTTTTGGTGCCGGTGGATGCAGGGTTTGGTCTTATTCTCAAGGCCACTTCCCTCTGCCCGTACGCCATCCTGTTGGCTGCGGCGCCCTACCGAGCCCACGCCACACCATGCACCAACTTCGAAAACCCTACCTGCTGTTCCTGGGTGATGTCGACCTGAAGTCGGACGCGAAGACGGCCTTCGGTCTGCGGGACTGGTGCCGCGACGATGTGATGGGCGAGTGGGCCCTGCCGGCAGCAACGGTCTCGCTGGGCCTGCCCCGGCACAGCCCGGCACAGGCCGCGGCCCTGGGGGCTGGCTCGATCGTGATCGGTGTTGCGGCCGTGGGGGGGGCGCTGCCAGCCCACTGGCTGCCCGCGCTGGAGGCCGCGCTGGACGCCGGCATGGACGTGGTGAGCGGCCTGCATTCGCGCCTGTCGGCATTTCCGTCGCTGGTGCTGGCAGCCCGGCGCGGCGGCGGTCAGTTGCACGATGTGCGGCATTCCGACCAGGTGTTCTCTGCCGGTACCGGCCGCAAGCGCAGCGGTCGCCGCGTGCTGACCGTGGGCACCGATTGCGCGCTGGGCAAGAAATACACGGCCTTGGCGCTGACCCGCGCGCTGGCGGCACGCGGTGTGGCGGCCTCGTTCCGTGCCACGGGCCAGACCGGCATCAT
>JBIKTP010000221.1:0-5021 GCA_044348035.1 Burkholderiaceae bacterium | reverse complement strand
CCATCAAGGATCTGGCCAAGACCACCGTTTTCCGCCTGGCACGGTGGCGCAATGCCCACGACCCGTATGGCATGGGGCGCGAGCCGATCCCGGAACGCATCATCACCCGCCCGCCCAGCGCCGAACTGCGACCGGACCAGAAGGACCAGGACAGCCTGCCGCCCTACGAGGTGCTGGACGCCATCGTGGAGCGCTACATGGAAAACGACGAAAGCATCGACGCCCTGATCGCTGGCGGGTTTGCACAGGCCGATGTCGAGCGCGTGACGCGGCTCATCAAGATCAACGAGTACAAGCGGCGCCAGGCACCGATCGGCATCCGTGTCACCCACCGCAGCTTTGGCAAGGACTGGCGTTACCCCATTACGAACCGGTTTCGCCAGTAGCCCCATGCCGGTGGCGCGGATTGGCGCTATCCTCGGGGTGCCGCGGGCATCTGCCCCGGGCAGCGGGCCCGTTGCGGCGGGCCCCCTTCGCTCAACCGCCCCTCTGGAAAGACCCACTGAACATGAAGCAAATCACGGCGATCGTCAAACCATTCAAGCTTGAAGAAGTGCGCGAGGCCCTGGCCGATTGCGGCGTCACCGGCCTGACGGTCACCGAGGTCAAGGGTTTCGGACGTCAGAAGGGCCATACCGAGCTGTACCGCGGCGCGGAATATGTGGTCGACTTCCTTCCCAAGGTCAAGGTCGAGGTGGTCGTCAAGACCGACGACGTCGACCGCTGCGTCGATGCGATCGTCAAGGCAGCCCGCACCGGCAAGATCGGCGACGGCAAGATCTTCGTGACCACGGTGGAGCGTGTGGTGCGCATCCGCACCGGGGAAGAGGACGAAACCGCCGTCTGAGCGGCTTCAGAGGGCGCTCAGGCCTGTGGCCGTGGACAGGCCGGCCGCCTGCACCAGTGCCGGCAGCAGCTGCACAGGGTCTGTCCCGGTGCGCACCAGCTCCATCAGCGCGGGGCTCATGAACCCCTGGCGCACGCTGGTGCCCAGGAACTCCAGCAGTGCGTCGTAGTAGTGGTCCGCGTTGAGCAGCCCGATCGGCTTGTCGTGGTAGCCGAGCTGGCGCCATGTCCACACCTCGAACAACTCCTCCAGGGTGCCGATGCCGCCCGGCAGCGCCAGGAACGCGTCGGCCCGCTCGGCCATGAGGCGCTTGCGCTCGTGCATGGTGTCCACCACATGCAGCTCGGAGCAGCCACGGTGCGCGAGTTCGCGCTCCACCAGGCTGGTCGGAATCACGCCGACCACCCGGCCTCCGGCCTGCAGGGTGGCGTCGGCCACCACACCCATCAAGCCGCTTTTCCCGCCCCCATAGACGAGTTGTCCGCCGTGGCGGCCAATCCAGTCGCCCGTGGCAGCGGCCTGGGCGGCGAAGGCTGGCGCCTCTCCGGTGCGCGAGCCGCAATACACGGCGATGGAGAAGTTCGGGTTCATGGCGCGAGATGGTGCCAAAGGGCACCCAGCCAGGTTCCCGCACACAGCAGCAGGCTCAGCAGCACGGCGGCGCTGCCCATGTCCTTGGCGCGCTTGGACAGCGAGTGCCACTCCGGGCCGATGCGGTCGATGGCGGTCTCTATCCCGGTGTTGAGCAGTTCCACGATCATCACCAGCAACACCGTCCCTGCCAGCATTGCCCGCTCGAGCCAGCCGTCGCCCAGCCAGAAGGCCGCCGGCACCAGCACCAGCGCCAGGATCGCCTCCTGGCGGAATGCTGTCTCGCCCCAGCCCGCACGCAGGCCCGCGAGCGAATACCCGGTCGCATGCAGGATGCGGCTGAGGCCGCGACGGCCCTTCTGCGGGTTGACGTCGCCAGAGCCCTCAGGTGCGGACATGGTGCGCGTCGATCAGGCGGGTCCCGGCCAGGGCGTCGTGCCAGAACTGGCCGAGCGGATGGAAACGGCTCAGGATCGCCCACACCAGGATCCAGCCGATGACCAGCACCATCGCTGCGCCCGGGCGGGCGTCCAGGGTCAGACTGGTGGCCAGGGGAGGCAACAGCCACAGCCAGCTGAGCAGGTAGCGCACCAGGGCCCGCGGCTGGGTCAGTGGCCGGCCGGCGGTGTCGACGACGCGGATGCCCCAGGTCTTCATGGCCAGGGTCTGTCCCTTGGCCCAGAACCAGGTGAAGTAGATGCCGAAGATGACGAACAGGAACCCCTGCAGCGCGTGGCGGTTGTCCAGCGCATGGCGCGTCTGGCTCAAGGTGCCAAACAGGTAGCCGGCGATGAATACCACCCCGAACAGCAGCATGCCTTCATACAGCCAGCAGGCCATCCGGCGCATCAGGCGCGGCGCCGTCAGGCCAGCCGGTGGGGGAGCAGGGGCGGCGAGGCCTTTCGGGCCGGGGGCATCGGCAAGCATGGCAGACGGGGTCGGTCAGGGCCGTGGATTCGGCCCGGATGCCGCCCTGGCCGGCTGCACCCGTCCGGGCGCTACCGCAGGCGGGTCGGAGCGCGTGACCGGTACGGTGGCCAGTTTTTGGGGGGCTACCGGTTGCAGCGCGGGCGCGGCGCCGCTCGGAAGGGCCTGGCCACCTGCTGCCAGGCGTTGTTTCTGTTCGAGCGGCAATGCCTGGTAGGCCTGCCATTCGGCTTTCTTTTCGTCGGTGGTCAGCTGCTTCGTCTGGGCAAAGTTCAGTCGGGCCTGGCTGCGCTGCACCGGGCTGAGGCTGGCCCACTCGGACATGCGCGCATGCAGGACGCTGCGCTCGGCGGGCGACAGATTCTGGAAATTCTGCGACAGCGCAAGCCACTTGCGCTGCTGGTTGGCATTCATGCCGCCCCAGGACGGGCCCAGTGGCTGCAGCGCGTCTTGCTGGGCGGGTGTCAGTGCAGCCCAGCCGGAGCCTGTGGTTGTCCTGGCCGGTGGCGGCTTGGTGGTACCGGCCGGAGCGGTGCCCTGCGCCGATGCGGGCACCCCTGTCAGCAGCTGGCTGGCGACGAGCAGGCACCCGCCCTGCAGGGCATGCCAGCTGGCTCTCCGGGGGCGGTACCGGGGGCTCGATGTCACTGCTGATGCTTCCTGCGGAGTTCGACGAAGCGGGCAAACCCAGGATCCGCGTAGGCGGAGGGCGGCAGGTCATCGGCCAGCAGGGCTGCGTCCACCGCAGCCAGTTCACCGGCAAACTGCTCGTTGCGGAGGGTGTGGATGGTAACCAGACCGACCACAAGCAACACCAGTGGCAGCGCCGAGGCGAGGCGCCCCCACCAGCCGACCCGCTCTTCCCCGCCACCCATGACAGCCGTGCCACCCGCCAGATAGGGGGCGCCGGACGGCGCCAGCTGCACGACCTTGCGCCTGCCCAGCGCCTGCATCCGGGCGGCCTTGAGGCGCTCCGTGATGTCGTGCGGGAGTTCGTCGGTACCCATCGACAGGCGCGCTGCGACCCGCAGGCCGAAACGGTCCAGCACAGCTTCGATCTTTTGTCGGTCGGCATTGGTCATGGTGAAATTCCTTTGGCCTGCAACAGCTTGCTGAGCGCCTGCACCGCCCGGAAGCAATGGGTCTTTACGCTGCCTTCCGTGCAGCCCATGGCTGCAGCCGTTTCGGAGACGTCCATTTCTTCCCAGTAACGCATCATGAAGGCTTCCCGTTGACGCCCGGGCAACTGCGCCAAGGCGGACTCGATCCCGCGAAATATCTGCGCCCTGCGGGCGGTGTCTTCGGCGCTTTCGGTGCGTTGCTGGTTGTCGAGGCTTTCGTGATTCTCCAGCAGATCGAAATCTGCGTCATCACCTGGGGATTCGAAGTCGCTCATGTTGGAGAACACGGCGTTGCGCGTCTTGTTCCTGCGGAACCAGTCCAGCGTGCAGTTGACCAGGATCCGCTGGAACAGCATCGGCAACTCGGCGGCCGGCTTGTCGCCATAGTGCTCGGCCAGCTTCATCATGCTGTCCTGCACGATGTCAAGCGCCGCGTCGTCGTTGCGGACGTGGTAGACCGAACGCTTGAAAGCACGCTTTTCGACGCTCTTCAGAAACTCTGACAGTTCTTGTTCGGTGGCCAAGTGCTTGGGCCCAGGTGCATGCGTGGGCGCCGGCCGCTGCCTGGCCCGCCTGACACTGGCGTGGTGTGCAATAGCCGCAAATTATGGCATTGCCGGCCCGATTGCCCGCCTTCCGCGGCCGGGCGCGGTGTTGCAATGCCATAATCCGCGATGCAATTCAAACGGCAAACGGGTCATGGTCTGGCGCAATATTCGCTGCGCCTGTGGCTTTGACCTCAAGTCCCGACGCGGCTCCACAAGAGTTTGCGAAGGGGCACCCTAGGTCTTTCGTCAGAGAAATTCACAAAGGTTGATCATGGAAATCTCCAAAGCCGAGTTGGCCTCGGCAGCAGCAATCACGTCTTCCTCGCGTCCCTCCGCATCCGCTTTGCCTGTGGAGTTGCGCGGCGCCGAGATCCTCGTCAAGGCCCTGCAGGCCGAAAACGTCCAGTATGTGTGGGGCTACCCCGGCGGGGCCGTGCTGCACATCTACGACGCCTTCTACAAGCAGGACACCATCCAGCACATCCTGGTGCGCCATGAGCAGGCCGCAGTGCATGCCGCCGACGGCTACGCCCGCGCCACCGGCGAGGTCGGCGTGGCGCTGGTGACCTCCGGTCCCGGCGTGACAAATGCCGTGACCGGCATTGCCACCGCCTACATGGACAGTATCCCGATGGTGATCATCACCGGCCAGGTTCCCACCGCCGCGATCGGCCTGGACGCCTTCCAGGAATGCGACACGGTGGGCATCACCCGCCCGATCGTCAAGCACAATTTCCTGGTCAAGGACGCCCGCCACCTGGCCGAGGTCATGAAGAAGGCGTTCCACATCGCGCGCAGCGGCCGTCCCGGCCCGGTGGTGGTCGATGTCCCCAAGGATGTCTCCTTCAAGAAGGTGCCGTTCGAGGGACACCCCAAGTCGGTCGAGATGCGCTCCTACAACCCGGTGCGCAAGGGCCACGGCGGCCAGATCCGCAAGGCCCTGCAGTTGCTGCTGACGGCCAAGCGCCCCTACATCTACACCGGTGG
>JBIKTP010000220.1:0-5031 GCA_044348035.1 Burkholderiaceae bacterium | reverse complement strand
AAGGCGAAGAAGGTGATCAAGTTCCTCCAGGAGGAGATGGGCGTCAAGAAGATCCGCTTCCCGAACACATCGGGCATCGGCATCAAGCCCGTGTCTCGCGAGGGCACCGAGCGCCTGGTCCGCAAGGCCCTTCAATACACCATCGACAACGACAAGCCCAGCCTGACGATCGTGCACAAGGGCAACATCATGAAATTCACCGAAGGTGGCTTCCGCGACTGGGCATACGCGCTGGCGCAGAAGGAATTCGGCGCCGAACTGATCGATGGCGGTCCGTGGTGCAAGTTCAAGAATCCGAAGACGGGCAAGGACATCGTTGTCAAGGACAGCATTGCCGACGCCTTCCTGCAGCAGATCCTGCTGCGTCCCGCCGAGTACAGCGTCATCGCCACCCTGAACCTGAACGGCGACTATGTGTCCGATGCCCTGGCGGCCCAGGTCGGCGGCATCGGCATCGCGCCCGGCGCCAACCTCAGCGACACGGTCGCCATGTTCGAAGCCACCCATGGCACGGCGCCGAAATACGCAGGCAAGGACTATGTCAACCCCGGCTCCGAGATCCTCTCGGCCGAGATGATGCTGCGCCACATGGGCTGGATCGAGGCCGCCGACCTGATCATCAGCTCGATGGAGAAGTCGATTGCCAGCAAGAAGGTCACCTATGACTTTGCCCGCCTGATGGATGGCGCCACCCAGGTCAGCTGCTCGGGTTTCGGGCAGGTGATGATCGACCACATGTAGGCGGGGGGCCAGGGGCCTTCGCCGCATCTGTCGTGGCGCCACCAGGCCTCTGCGACCAGCCGCCGGCTCCATGGGCCTGGCGGCTTTTTTTCTGCCGTCGCTTGAATGCCGAATAGTTGACACCAATTCACATGGGCGCGGCAATGCTTCGAGGCCGTCGATAGAATGGTTTCATGGCAACCAGAATCCCCGAAAAACCTCCCGTGTCCCCGGTTCGGCTGCCTGATGGCGACAGCGGCGGTTCCGTTGTACTTGAGCGTCGGACCCAGAAGGTCAAGCCACCCCAGATGTACCAGGTGGTCATGCTGAACGACGATTACACCCCGATGGAGTTCGTGGTTGTCGTGATCCAGGAGTTTTTCAGCAAGGACCTCGAGGCAGCGACCCAGATCATGCTGAAGATCCACCTGGAGGGGCGCGGAGTCTGTGGCGTGTACTCCAAGGATGTCGCGGCCACCAAGGTGGATCAGGTTCTGGAAGCAGCCCACAAGGCGGGGCACCCGTTGCAATGCCTGAGCGAGCCGGTCGAGTTGTAGCGAAACATGCCACTTGTCCGGAACATCGGTTCCAAATCGGATTACAGTTGACCATCACCGCAAGGCACAAGGAAGTCACATGATTGCCCAAGAACTGGAAGTTAGCCTGCACATGGCGTTCGTCGAGGCGCGCCAGCAGCGCCATGAGTTCATCACTGTGGAGCATCTGCTGCTGGCCTTGCTGGACAACCCGAGTGCGGCCGAGGTACTGCGTGCCTGCTCGGCCAACATCGACGACCTGCGCAAGTCCCTCTCGACCTTCATCAAGGACAACACCCCCCAGGTGGCTGGCACGGACGACGTCGACACCCAGCCGACACTGGGCTTTCAGCGTGTCATCCAGCGGGCGATCATGCATGTCCAGTCCACCGGCAGCGGCAAGAAGGAGGTGACTGGCGCGAACGTGCTCGTCGCCATCTTCGGCGAAAAGGACTCGCATGCCGTCTACTACCTGCACCAGCAGGGCGTCACCCGTCTGGATGTGGTCAATTTCATTGCACACGGCATCAAGAAGAGTGACCCGCCCGAGCCCAGCAAGGCCAGCGAGAACCAGGCCGAAGCGGAGGAGGGCGGCGAAAAGAACGAGAAGCAGTCGCCCCTGGAGCAGTACACCCAGAACCTCAACCAGTTGGCCAAGGACGGCAAGATCGATCCCTTGATCGGGCGCGAGTACGAGGTCGAGCGCGTCATCCAGATCCTGTGCCGTCGCCGCAAGAACAACCCCCTGCTGGTCGGTGAAGCCGGCGTGGGCAAGACGGCCATTGCCGAAGGGCTGGCCTGGCGCATCACGCAGAAGGACGTGCCCGAGATCCTGGCCGAGGCAGTGGTGTATTCGCTGGACATGGGCGCACTGCTGGCGGGCACCAAGTACCGTGGCGACTTCGAGCAGCGCCTCAAGGGCGTGCTGAAGTCCCTCAAGGACAAACCCAACGGCATCCTTTTCATCGACGAGATCCATACCCTGATTGGCGCGGGTGCAGCATCGGGCGGTACGCTGGACGCGTCCAACCTTCTGAAGCCTGGCCTGAGCTCCGGTGCGCTGAAATGCATCGGCGCCACGACTTTCAGCGAATACCGGGGCATCTTCGAGAAGGACGCCGCGCTGTCAAGGCGCTTCCAGAAGGTGGACGTCGTGGAGCCCTCGATCGAACAGACGGTGGAGATCCTGAAGGGCCTCAAGTCGCGCTTCGAGGAGCACCATAACGTGAAGTACGCAATGGCGGCACTGCAGGCCGCGGCCGAACTCAGCGCCAAGTACATCAATGACCGACATCTGCCGGACAAGGCGATCGATGTCATCGACGAAGCCGGCGCGGCCCAGCGCATCCTTCCGCCCTCCAAGCGCAAGAAGACCATCACCAAGGGCGAGGTAGAGGAGATCGTGGCCAAGATTGCCCGCATACCGCCCGCGAACGTGTCCAACGACGACCGCGGCAAGCTCAAGACGCTCGAGCGTGACCTCAAGAACGTCGTGTTCGGGCAGGACAAGGCGCTGGACGTCCTGGCCTCCGCGGTCAAGATGGCGCGCTCGGGTCTGGGCAAGGGGGACAAGCCGATCGGTGCCTTCCTGTTCAGCGGCCCCACGGGCGTGGGCAAGACCGAAGCCGCCAAGCAGCTGGCCTACATCATGGGCATCGACCTGATCCGCTTCGACATGAGCGAGTACATGGAGCGCCATGCCGTCAGCCGCCTGATTGGCGCGCCGCCGGGTTATGTCGGTTTTGACCAGGGTGGCCTGCTGACCGAGGCTGTCACCAAGAAGCCGCATTGCGTGCTGCTGCTCGACGAAATCGAAAAGGCGCACCCGGATATCTTCAACGTGCTCCTGCAGGTCATGGACCACGGCACCTTGACCGACAACAACGGGCGCAAGGCCGACTTCCGCAACGTGATCATCGTCATGACAACCAATGCCGGTGCCGAGGCCATGAACAAGGCCGTGATCGGTTTCACGAACCGGCATGAGGTCGGTGACGAAATGGCCGATATCAAGCGGCTGTTCACACCGGAGTTCCGTAACCGGCTCGACGCCATCGTGAGCTTCAAGTCGCTCGACGAGAACATCATCCTGCGGGTGGTCGACAAATTCCTTCTGCAACTCGAAACCCAGCTGGCAGAGAAAAAGGTGGATGTCACCTTCACCGACAAGCTGCGCAAGCACCTCGCCAAGAAGGGCTTCGATCCGCTGATGGGTGCGCGGCCGATGCAGCGCCTGATCCAGGACACGATTCGGCGGGCCCTGGCCGACGAACTGCTGTTTGGCCGCCTGACCGAGGGTGGCCGCCTGACGGTGGACCTCGACGACGCAGACCCCGAGAAGACGGAAGTCCTTCTGGATATCACGCCCCTGCCCAAGAAAGAGGGCAAGGCCAAGCCGGAAGAGGCCGCGATCGGTTAGGGATTGAACCGGGCGCGGATGGTCTCCATCCTGGCCCGGTTGACGCCCAGGTCCTCACTGCCGAGCCGGCTGGAGGATCTGAAATGGATGACGCCGGCCGGCCGGTCCATCCAGAACTCGACATCGTCCCGAAAGCCCATCCAGCGGCTGTCGAACTCTGCGCGCAGGTAGTCGCCAGCGTGTGCCGTGATGCGGGCTCTCTCGAACCCGCCCACCAGGTCGGCCAGGCGCCGCATGGCCGCGGTGGCATCGCCGGAAAAGCGCAGGGGCTCCATCGACGAATAGTCCCGTTGAGGGTGCTCCGGATAGAGCCTCGCCTGGCTGGAGACACTGTTGGGCGTCTGGGACGGTGGTGCGAGGCGCCCATTGCTCACGCCCAGGCCCGTTGGCGGTGTTCCGGCGAAAAGGCCCATCTGGCCCGCTGCGACGAGTGCTGCGGAGAAAATGACCAGACCCATGCAGACCCATTTGAACAGTTTTGCCATTGGCAGGGGCTCCTTGTCCTGCGTGGCGTTCCGGGGCGGGTGGCAGGATTACTTGAATCCTACCTTGTCGAGCAGTTGTTGCACCTTGATCTGGTTCATGCCAACGGTGGAAACCGGGATGGCCTCGCTCTTGAATCCTCCAGCGGTCAGGGACTGCAGGGCAGGGTTTGCAATGCGTACACCCTTGGCAGCGGGCCATTCATTGTTGCCATTGGCGAAATGGTCCTGTGCCTGCGGGCTGGCGAGGTACTCGAGGAACTTGACGGCATTGGCCGGGTTCTTGGCATTGCGCGCCACCGCTCCGCCTGCGATATTGACGTGGGTGCCCCACGAGTTCTGGTTGGGGAACACCACCCCCACACGGTCCATGATGGCTTTGTCGGCTGGCGCCTCCGACCGCATGATCCGGGCCAGGTAATAGGTGTTGGTGACGGCAATCGCGCATTCACCCGACGCAACCCCCCTGATCTGGTCGGTGTCCCCCCCTTTGGGCGATCGGGCCAGATTGGCAACGACGCCGCGCAGCCACTCCTCGGTCTTCGCCGGGCCCATGTGTTCCATCACGGCGCCGAACAGGGACAGGTTGTAGGGGTGGGAGCCGGAGCGGATGCACAGCTTGCCCTTGTGCGCCGGGTCAGCCAGGGACTGGTAGGTGGCCACGCCGTCCTTGCTGATCTTGGCCTTGTCGTACACGATCACGCGGGCGCGGGTGGAGAAACCGAACCAGGGGGTCTTGCCTTCCGGATCCGTCTTGCCCCGCAGGTGGGCCGGGATGGCCTGGTCCAGCAGGGGCGACCGGATGGGCTGGAACAACCCGTCGATCTCACCCCGCCACAGCCGCGACGCATCCACCAGCAGGATCACATCGGCG
>JBIKTP010000219.1:0-5034 GCA_044348035.1 Burkholderiaceae bacterium | reverse complement strand
CCGCGCGCGAGGCGGCCTACAAGATCTGCCGGCAGCGCTACATCGAGTTCGGCTGCGAAGGCCAGGCCGGCAAAGTCAAGGGCGAGCCGCTGCAGGTGGTGGCGCAGAAATACGCCCGGGGCGAACTGGCGCAGGTCGTCCAGTAGGAGCGTCCGGTCGTGCCCGGCCGGGGAGCGCCCGGTCGCGCCCGGCCGGGCCGCCAGGCACCCGGGTGGCGCGGCCCATGCGGGACAATGGCGGTCTGCCCCACTGCCTGTGCCCTGCCCATGACTTCTGCCGCCCTGCACACCACGTCCCTGCACAGCCTGCCGCTGCTCGCGCGCGGCAAGGTGCGCGACAACTACGCGGTCGGCGACGACCGCATCCTGATGGTCGCCAGCGACCGGCTCAGCGCATTCGACGTGGTCCTGGGCGTGCCGATTCCCGGCAAGGGTGCGCTGCTGACGCAGATGGCCCTGTTCTGGTTCGACCGCCTCGGCCACATCTGCCCGAACCACCTGACCGGCGAAGCGCCCGAGTCGGTGGTCACGCCGCAGGAGCGTGACCAGGTCACCGGCCGCTCCATGCTGGTCAAGCGCCTCAAGCCGATCCCGGTCGAGGCCGTCGTGCGGGGCTACCTGGCCGGCAGCGGCTGGAAGGAATACCAGGTCGACCAGACCGTATGTGGTGTGCCCTTGCCGCCCGGGCTGCAAAACGCCTCGAAGCTGCCCGAGCCCATCTACACGCCAGCTGCCAAGGCCGAGGCTGGCGAACATGACGAAAACATCACCTATGCGCGCACGGTCGAGATCATCGGCCCGCAACTCGCAGCCCAGATCCGCGACACCAGCATCGCGCTTTACAGGGCCGGCGCCGCCATCGCCGCCGAGCGCGGCATCATCATCGCCGACACCAAGTTCGAGTTCGGCCTGGATGCTGCCGGCCAACTGGTGCTGATGGACGAGGTGCTCACGCCCGACTCCTCGCGGTTCTGGCCGATGGAGAGTTACCGCGAAGGCAGCAACCCGCCGAGCTACGACAAGCAGTTCGTGCGCGACTGGCTGGAGCAAGTGCGCATCGATGGCAAGCCCTGGGACAAGTGCCCGCCGGCACCGGCCCTGCCGCAGGAAGTTGTGGACCACACTGCGGCCACCTACGGGGAAGCGCTGCAGCGCTTGACGGGCGCCGCCGCACGCGCCTGAGCCCGGCGTGGCCCATGCCCTTGCCAAGGGTGCCTGGGTTTCGCACCTGGTGCCGGCCGAAGCCCTGTGGGCCCTGGAGTCCGTCGCTAGCTCAGCACCACGCTGCTGAGCCGGCGCCGGTAGGTCGCCACCACCGGGTCCACCGGCGGAATCTGCCCATCGGCCACCTTGACCTTGGGCGGCTCGATGATCTCCAGGATGGCGATGAAGGTCTTGCGGGCCAGGTCCTCGCTCCAGGTCTTGTCGCGCATCAGGATCTCGAGCAGCTCGTCCATCGCGCCGGTCCAGGCCTGGCCGGCCATCAACAGCTGCGCGCGCTGGAAGCGGGCGTCGAAGTCGCGCCGGTTGGCGGCGATGCGGGCATCGAGCGCCGCGATCGCGGCGTCGGGCTGCTCTGCAAAGTCGATGGCCGCCAGCCAGCGTTGCAGCGCGTCGAGGCGGCGCACCGTGGTTGCCTTGGGCGCGGCCGGCGCAAACACCGCGCGCGCCTCGGCCACCTCGTTGTACTGCAGCAGGAACTTGACGTATTCGAAGCGCGCGTCGTCGTCTTCCGGCTTCTTCAGCACCGCCTGGTGCAGCGCCTCGGCCAGGGCGGACGGGTCGTCCTCGGCGGGCGCATCGGACACCTCCATGCCGGTCACCTCGGCCTCCATCACGTCGGCCGGGGGCAGGTGCTTGTCGAGGAAGGCCTTGATCTGGCCCTCGGGCACGGCGCCCATGAAGCCGTCGACCGGCTTGCCGTTGACCATCAGCACGCAGGTGGGGATGCTGCGGATGCCGAAGGCCTGGCTGAGCTCCTGCTCCTGGTCGGAATCGATCTTGACCAGCTTGAAGCGGCCACCGTAGTCGGTCTCGACCTTTTCGAGCAGCGGACCGATGACCTTGCAGGGGCCGCACCAGGGGGCCCAGAAATCCACCAGCACCGGGACGGCGGTGGAGGCTTCGATCACCTCGGCTTCAAAGTTTTCTACTGTGACGTTGATCATTGTGTGGGACCCGGGGGTAAGGGGTGACTGACTAGAATCGAGCCACCATGAACATTCAAATCGGCGTCGTCATGGGCTCCAGTTCCGACTGGGAGACCATGCAACACGCAGTCGAGATTCTCCAACAGTTTGGTGTCGCCCACGAAACCCGCGTGGTTTCGGCCCACCGCATGCCCGACGACATGTTCGCCTATGCCGAAGCTGCGCGCGCACGCGGGCTGCGGGCGATCATCGCCGGCGCGGGCGGGGCGGCCCATCTGCCGGGCATGCTGGCTGCCAAGACGCCGGTGCCTGTGCTCGGTGTACCGGTGCCCAGCCGGCATCTGTCGGGCGTCGACTCGCTGCACAGCATCGTGCAGATGCCCAAGGGCGTGCCGGTCGCCACATTCGCCATCGGCGCCGCAGGTGCCGCCAACGCAGCCTTGTTCGCCGTGGCGCTGCTGGCGCACGGCCACGCCGACCTGGCCGTGCGGCTCGAGCAGTTCCGCCAGGCCCAGACCGAGGCGGCCCGTGCGATGGTGGTGCCGCCCCCCGCAGCGCCAGGGCCGCGCCCATGAGCGGCAAGACCCTCCTGCCCGGCACCACCGCCGGCGGTCAGCAGACCACGCTGGGCGTGATGGGCGGCGGGCAGCTCGGCCGCATGTTCGTGCAGGCCGCGCAGGCCATGGGCTACTTCACCGCCGTGCTCGACCCCGACCCGGCCAGCCCGGCGGGCCTGGTGAGCCACTACCACGTGCAGGCCGACTACCTCGACGAGCAGGGCCTGGCGCAGATGATGCAGCGCTGCGGCGCCATCACCACCGAGTTCGAGAACGTGCCGGCCGGCGCCATGCTCACGCTGGGCGCCCACCGTCCGGTGGCCCCTGGCGCCGACGCGCTGCGCATCGCGCAGGACCGCATCAAGGAGAAGGCGCATTTCGCCGCCTGCGGCGTTCCCTGTGCGCCGTATGCGGCGCTCACCGACGCCAGCCAGCTGGCGGGGGTGCCCGACACGCTGCTGCCCGGCATCCTGAAAACCGCGCGCCTGGGGTATGACGGCAAGGGCCAGATCCGGGTGGCTGATCGCGCAGCGCTGGCCGCCGCCTGGGCCGAGCTCAAGGGCGTGCCCTGCGTGCTGGAGCAGCTGCTGCCGCTGCAGGCCGAGTGCTCGTTGATCGTGGCCCGCGGCTGGGACGGCACCCTGGTGCATTTCCCGGTGCAGCGCAATGTGCACCGCGACGGCATCCTCGCCACCACCGAAGTCTTCGACGGCAACCTGCCCGATGGCATCGCGGCGCAGGCATTGGACGCCGCGCGCGCCATCGCCGAAGGCCTGCAGTACGTGGGCGTGTTGTGTGTCGAGTTCTTCGTGCTGCAGGGCGCCGACCGGCTGCTGGTCAACGAGATCGCCCCGCGCCCGCACAACAGCGGCCACTACACCATCGACGCCTGCGACCAGTCGCAGTTCGACCTGCAGGTGCGCACGCTGGCCGGCCTGCCCCTGGTGCCGCCGCGCCAGCACAGCCCGGCCATCATGCTCAACCTGCTGGGCGACCTGTGGCAGGCCGGCACGCCCGACTGGGCCGCCATGCTGGCGCTGCCCGGCGTGCACCTGCACCTGTACGGCAAGCTGGCGGCGCGCCCCGGGCGCAAGATGGGCCACATCACCATCACCGGCGTCAGTGTGGCGCAGGTGCGTGCCACGGCCGCGCAGGCCGCTGCGCTGCTGGGGCTGCAGGCCGGGTGACGCGCCATGGTTCTGGACGGTGCTGCCGCCGCGTCGATCAGCGACTGTGCCGCGGCCTTGCAGGCCGGTGAACTGGTCGCGATCCCCACCGAAACCGTGTATGGCCTCGCGGCAGATGCCGGCAACGACCGCGCTGTGGCGCGGATCTTCGCCGCCAAGGGCCGGCCCAGCGACCACCCGCTGATCGTGCATGTCGACGACACCGACGGCGGCACGCCAGGCATGGATTTCTTCTCCACCGGGGTGCCGCCGTACGCCCGCGCGCTGGCCCGGCGCTTCTGGCCCGGCCCGCTGACGCTGATCCTTCCACGCCGCCCGGAGGTAGGCCGTGCGGCGGCCGGCGGACAGGAC
Organism: Burkholderiaceae bacterium; assembly: GCA_044348035.1. Lineage (GTDB taxonomy): Bacteria > Pseudomonadota > Gammaproteobacteria > Burkholderiales > Burkholderiaceae_C > CAISIP01. The sequence goes on along the minus strand of JBIKTP010000219.1, from coordinate 790 downwards.
TCGATCGGCGTGCGCTGCCCGGCCCATCCGGTGGCGCAGGCCCTGCTGCATGCCTGCCGCACGCTGGGCGTGATGGGGCTGGCCGCGCCCAGCGCCAATCAGTTCGGCCGCGTCAGCCCCACCACCGCCGCCCATGTGCAGGGCGAGTTCGGCGAGGCGCTGCGCATCCTGGACGGCGGCGCCTGCGGCGTTGGCATCGAGTCCACCATCATCGACTGCACGCGCCGCGCGCCGGTGCTGCTGCGCCCGGGTGCGATCACCGCCGCGCAGGTGCAGTCGGCCTGCGGTCTGGCGGTGCTGAGCCCGGAGCAGGCGCAGGAGCTTTCGGAAGCGCCGCGCGCCCCGGGTACGCTGGAGGCCCACTATGCGCCCCGCGCACGGGTGCGCTTGATGGACGCGCGTGCCCTGCAGACAGCGCTGGACGTGCTGGGCGCCGAGATCCGCCAGTCGGGGCCGGTGATCGCCACCTACGCGCGCACGGTGTTGCGTTCGCCTTCGTCCGCGGTGTTGCGCCGGCGCATGCCGGATGATGCGGCCAGCACGGCGCAGCAACTGTTTGCCGTGCTGCGCGAGTTCGACGACCAGGGCGTGCGGCTGATCTGGGTCGAGACACCGCCGGACACCCCCGATTGGGCCGGTGTGCGTGACCGGCTGCAGCGGGCTGCTGCGGCCCAGTGAACTTGTCGTTGCGTCGCCCCAGGCCTGTGGTTGGTCTTTTTCAGTTGCGTCGCCCCAGGCCTGTGGGGGCCGGGTGCGGTCTTCAGTTGCGTCGCCCCAGGCCTGTGGGGGC
>JBIKTP010000218.1:0-5035 GCA_044348035.1 Burkholderiaceae bacterium | reverse complement strand
ATGACCGTGATGATCGGCACGGCCGCATTCTTGAGTGCATGGCGCAGCAGCATCGGCACGGTGGCCACGCCCTTGGCGGCGGCCGTGCGGATGTAGTCCTCGGAGAGCACCTCCAGCATGCTGCCGCGGGTGATGCGCGCGATCAGTGCCACGTAGCCCAGACCCAGCGCGAACGAGGGCAGGATCAGGTGGCGCAACCACGGCCAGAAGCCCTCGGACATGGGCATGTAGCCCTGCACCGGCAACCATCGCCATTGCAGTGCGACGAAGTACACCATGATGTAGCCGACCACGAACACCGGCACGGAAAAGCCGGTGACTGCCAGGGCCATCACGGCGCGGTCGAGCAGGGAGCCGGCCTTCCAGGCTGCGAGCACCCCCAGGGTGATCGCAATGACCACCGCCACCAGCATGGTGGTGAAGGCCAGCGACACGGTAGGGCCCATGCGCTGCGCCATCAGTTCGGTGACCGGTATGCCGGAAAACATGGACACGCCAAGGTCGCCGCGCAGGATCGCCCAGCCCCAGGAACTGAATTGTTCCAACAGGGGCCGGTCGAGTCCCAGATTCGTGCGGATGCGGGTGATATCGGCCTGGGTGGCCGTATCGCCCGCAATGATCGCAGCGGGGTCTCCGGGGGCGAGGTGCAGCAGGGAGAAGACAAAGACCCCCACCACCACCATGACGGGGATCACGCCCAGAAGGCGTCGGACGATGTACGACAGCATTCCGTCAGGCGAACCGCTCCACGTTCCACCACGGCAGCGATTCAGGCACCGCCAGAATGCCGCGCAGGCGGTCACCGCGGTAGGCCGCAGGGCCGACCCACTGGCCCGTCTTGACGTCGTGCACGTAGTCCATCATGGTCTTGTTGAGCCGGACAGCGACCGCCTTGCGGGCTTCCAGGTTGGGGGCGGCCGCCCACTCGTTGCGCATGGTCTCGATGTCGGCGTTCTCGGGCCAGCCAAACCAGGCCTTGCGGCCGATGGCAGCATGGGCGAACAGGCTGATCGGGCTGGAGGTGGCATTGCCGCCGCTCCAGGTGTAGAACACGTTCCAGCCGCCCTGGTCGGGCGGATTCTGGTTGGAGCGTCGCGTGACCACGGCACCCCAGTCGGTCGAGGCCAGTTGCACGTTGAAGCCCACCTGGCGCAGTTGCTGCGCCACGACCAGCATGGTCTGGTTCATCACATGGATGTTGGTCGCATGCAGCAGCACGATTGGTTTGCCGTCGTAACCGGATTGCTTGAGCAACTCGCGCGCCTTGGCCTGGCGCTCGGCCATCGGCGCCTTGAGCATCAGCACGTCGGAGCCGTCCTCGACCCCCATCGCGGAGCCACAGGTGAAATGCGAACCGCAGGTACGGTAGTACTGCGGGTTGCCCACTGCGGCGCGCTGGATGTCTTCCTGGTTGATGGCGAGCTGCGCGGCCTTGCGGGCGGCCAGGTTGTTGAACGGCGGGTGCAGGTGGTTCAGGCGGACCTGGCCGACATTGCCCAGCTTGCTGAACACCTCGATCTTCACGCCGGGCGCCGAGGAAAGCGTGGGCAGGATGTCGACGGGAGGCGTCTCGTAGAAGTCGACCTCTCCGGCCATCAGGGCCGAGGCGGCCGTCTGGGCGTCGGGCATGATGTCCCAGATGACGCGGTCCAGCATCACACGCTTGCCGCCCGCAATGCCGGAGGCCGCCTCACTGCGGGGTACGTAGTCGGGGTTGCGCTCGTACACCACGCGTGAGCCGGGGCGGTACTCGGACTCGATGAACTTGAAGGGGCCAGAGCCGATGTGCTTGGTGATCTGGGTGTTCGGGTCGGTGGCGGCGATCTCGGCCTTCATCATGACGCACAGCGGGGTGCTGGTCTTGGCGAGGGCGTCGAGCAGCAGGCCGTAGGGCTCCTTCAGCACGATGCGGAAGGTTTTCTCGTCCACCACGGGAGTGTCGGCGACGCGCGCAAAAAGGTGCTGGCCGGCGCCGTCCTTGGCCTGCCAGCGGCGCAGCGAGGCGACGCAGTCGCGGGCGGTGACGGCGGTGCCGTCGTGCCACTTGAGGCCGGGGCGCAGTTCGAAGGTGTAGGTCTTGCGGTCGGCAGAGATGTCGGTCTTGCCGACCATCTGCGGCTGCGGATTGAAATTGGCATCAATGCCAAACAGGGTGTCGTACATCATGGCGCCGTGGTAGGCCGCCATGTTGGCCGTGGTCCAGATCGGATCGAGCACATTGAGGTCGCCATGCGGCACCACCCGCACCTGGCGCGCCGGCCTTGCCTGGGCCCGTGCCACATGGGGTGCGCCCACCGTCACCAGAGTGGCTGCCGCCATGCCAGCGGTCAACACCGAACGCCGAGAACTAGTCATGAAAACATCTCCTGTTGGGTGGCCGTCGGGCGCCTGCAGAAGCAGGGCGGCTGCGGCCAGAGTTTTGAAACCAAAAAATATTTAAGCACAAAGACCGGGGGCGGGCAAGCCTGCAGCGCAACATCGTTCAGGCAGTCTGGCGCAAAACTGTGGCAAGCTGCGCGGCCACTTTTTCGGCTTCACCGGGGTGCAGGTTGCATGGGTCCAGATCGATGTGCCCCAGGTCGGTCTGATAGTCCCGCACCATGACCGGTGGGTTCCCGGCGGCCAGGGCGTCGGCCAGCCGGCGGGCCGTCCATCCGCTGGCCGCAGACACCCGCACGCGCAGGCGCTGCAAGGGGTTCCCGGTGGGGTCGGGCAGGCAGGTGGCCGAGACGTCGGGGAAAGCCTCCAGGGTGCGTTGCCACAGCTGCAATGCCGCATCCTCCCGGGCCCGCACGGCCGCATGGTCACGCTGCATCCAGGCCTGCAGGGCGGCCATGACACCGGCGATGCTCTCCTTGCCGACCTTCATGCCGCGACCGATGCCGCGGTTCTGCAGGCTGGCGGCATGCACCAGCCGGGCGTCGCCGGTCAGGATGCCCGAGGTGGGTCCGCCCAGGAACTTCTGGCCGCTGTAGGCGACGATGTCCGCACCCCGCTGCAGGAAGCCGCGCAGGTCGTATTCGGAGGCGGCGTCGACGATCACCGGCACCCCGCGCGCATGGCAGATCCGGCAGACGTCCTCCAGGGCCAGCATGGCGTGCTGCACCGTCATGTGCGAGACGACGAACACGGCACAGGCTGTCTGCTCGGTGATGGACTGTTCGAGCTGGTAGGCCCGCGTGCCGCTGATCGTGCCGACCGGCACGACCCGCGCGCCGCTCATCTCGATGGTCTGCTGCAGGGGAGACCCGTAGCCCACCAGATGCCCCAGCTGCACCAGCACCTCGCGCCGGAGCCCGGCCGTGTCGGGCAGCCGCTCGATCGCCAGCAGCCGGTCACCGGTCATGGTGCCCGCGACGGCCAGGGTGATCGCACTGGCGCAGCAGGCGGTGATGAAGCCGGCCTCGCCGCCGGTGGCCTGTGCGACGACCCGGCTGGCGGCCTGGTGCAGGTGCTCCATCTCGACGAACTCGCCGGCGATGGCGGCCATGGCAGCCACCGCCTGCGGCACCATGATGGAGGCGCCCAGCACGGTCATCGTGCCCGAGGCATTGATGATGGGCCGCAGACCGAGCTCGGCCCGGATGTCGCGGCCCGCCGCTGCGGCCAGCGCCGCGATGGTGTCGGCGTGCATGGCGCGCGGTGACTAGCCGTCGACCTGCAGGATGGCTTCGATCTCGACCGTCATGTTGTTGGGCAGCGAACCCATGCCCACGGCCGAGCGTGCATGCCGGCCGGCGTCGCCGAAGACATTGACGAACAGATCGGAGCAGCCGTTGATCACCTTGGGGTGGTCGCCAAAGGTGGGCGCCCCGTTGACCATGCCCAGCAGCTTCACGACCCGCCGCACGCGGCCCAGGTCACCCAGGGCCATGTGCGCCACCGCCAGCAGGTTCAGGCCGGTCTGGCGGGCGTGGGTGTAGGCGTCTTCGACACTCACCTCGGAGCCGACCTTGCCGGAGGGCGTCACGCCGTCCGGCCGTTTCGGGCCCTGGCCGGACAGGTACAGGAAGCCATTGGCGAGCACGAAAGGCACATAGTTCGCCACCGGCACGGCGGGGGTGGGCAATTCGAAGCCGAGGGCCTTCAGGCGGTCGTAGGGGGTCATGGTGTTTCTCCTTGTGAAACAAAAAAGCGGGGGTTGAATTCAGCAGTCCAGCACCGCAGGCTGCACGTTTTCGTCCAGCGGCCAGATCGGACGCTGGACCCGGTGGTAAGGCACCTGGCGGTGGTCGCGCGGGATCGGGCCACCGGAGTCACAGTACAGCACCTTCTTGGCCACCGGCGCAAATGCCGCGTAGAAATGGTTGGTGGACTTCACCACCACGATGCGCTTGTCGGCCAGGCTCACGCCCATGCCGGTGAACAGGTCGGCGCCCATGGCCTGCGTGCGCTTGGTGATCAGCACCACCGAGATGCCGCCGAGGTCGATGGTGGCGCAGTCCCCCAGCGGAATGCGCGCGTCGGCAAAGGCCTGCGATGCGTCGCGCACCAGGGCGGTGACGGTGACCTCGGCATCGATCGGCTGGCCCGAGGTCGGGGCGATCTTGCCGCCGAAACGCAGCCGCAGCTTGCCGCCGACGCCCGCCATGAAGCACAGCCGGACTGCCATCGGGTCCCACATCGGGCCGACCGCCGCGCCCTGGACCTTGCGCTCGATCAGTCGGCGCAGGATCACGGTGGAGTCGCCGGGCGCACCGCCGCCGGGGTTGTCGGACGGGTCGGCCACCACCACCGGACCCTCCTGGCCGAGCGCCAGGTCGATCACGGCATCGGGCGTGTGGTAGGGCGGCAGCGTCTTGCCGCGCATGGCGAAGAACTCCTCGCCGAGCTCACGCGCGAGCCGGTCGCCGGCCGCGCGCTGGTTGTCGGTCACCACCAGGATGCGCGCACCCATCTCCGGCACGTCGGCATAGGGGAAGCAGTGCGCCGCCGAGACGGACAGCACGCCGTTCTTGCCCTCCAGGCTGCTCATCTTGTCCACGAAGGCGCGCATCGGCTGCAGCGTGGTCGGGAAGCTGCCGATCATGCGGCA
>JBIKTP010000217.1:0-5080 GCA_044348035.1 Burkholderiaceae bacterium | reverse complement strand
GTCACGCCGCCAAAAGCCGGTGATGGGTCCGCGATATCGTCATTTCATCTTTGCCGCGATATCGCTCGCCGCCTTTTGCACTGCCGCCTGAGGCGTCATCAGGCCGCGCACCGAGGCGTCCCAAGCCGGCGAAAGGATCGAAGAATGCACCTCGGCCCAGATGGCGATGCTGGGTCGCGCCCGGCCAGCCGCCGCCTGGGACATGAAGGGTCGCATCGCTTCGGGCAGCTTGGCAATAGCGTCCGGCGTGGTGGCTGTCACGTGAGCCGACAGCCGGTCGGCCTTGCGCATGGCCTCGACGCTGCGTGGCCCGGTGAGGAACATCACCAGATCGGCTGCAGCCGGGCTCTTGGTCTTGGCGTTGACGGCCAGATTGAACCCACCGATGACGGTGGCCGCGCGCTTGCCCGTTGGCAGGGGAACGATCGAGTAGTTCAGGTTGGGAGCAGTCCGCTTGATGGCGCCGATGGCCCAGTCGCCCGAAATCAGCATTCCGGCCCTGCTCTGGAGAAAGGGGGCGAACACCTCGTCCCAGGACTGCGCGGTCAGCACGGTATCGGGAATTGACTTGTCCACCCGGTACATGTCGGTGAAGAGCTGGAAGGTCTCGGCTACCGCCGGCTCGCCAACGCGGACCTGACCGGCGTCATCGACCAGTTCGCCGCCGTTCTGCCAGACAAAGCTCGTCATCTGGAACACGCCAAAGCGGCCAGCGCCCATGGCCAGTCCAAACTTGTCGGCGCCCAGTCCGCGCATCGCCTTGGCGACGGCGCGGAATTCGGCCCAGTTCTTCGGTGGCGCGCTGAAGCCGGCCGCCTTCAGCATGTCGTTATTGACGAACAGGGCGACATTGTTGGTGTACCAGGGCAGCGCATAGAGGCGCCCTTGGTAGCGCCCCGAGGCCAGCGGGCCAGGCTGGTATTCGGAGGCGACCGAGCGTGTGCGATCGGTCAGGTCGGCCAGCACGCCGGCGTCGGCGTAAGCAGCCAACCAGGCGTTGTCGATCGCCATCACATCCGGCCCCGAGCCGCCACCCAGCGCCACGAACAGGCGCTTCTCCAGCTCCTGGAAGGGGATCGCCTGGAGGTTGACCTTGTGTCCGGTCTGGGCCTCAAAGGCCCGTATCTCGTCGTACAGCGGCGCCTGCGCGTTGGGCACCATGGGTGCGTTGACCCAGAAAGTGATCGTGTCGGCGTTCGCTACGGCGCTCCACAGGCCCAAGGTACAGGCCGCGATTCTCAAGAGCCTTTTGGTCAGTTTCAGCATGCTCGTTTCTCCTCAAGGTTAAAAAAACCGGCACCCGGTGGCAGGCCGGTACGGCAGAAGGAATCTGGGCGCCGCGGTGTTGGCTTGGCGGCATCATGTGGACTCCAGGCACAGCAGGTCGCCCAGGGCGTGGTGGATGCTCCCGCGCTCCGAGAGGGCCCAGTGTCTCGGCGTGCCCGCATCAAGCCTTGGGCTACCCGCAATGGCGGTGGCGCGGGCGCTTGCGTTGGCCGATGCGGTGTCCAGACCGTGAACGATCCAGACTTCAGGGCTCTGCCGATCAGGCTGCAGCGGAATCGAGGCGCCCTCCCGAAAGAAGACTGGTACTGCGTCCATAGGTACTTCGTGCAGAACCGTTTGTCCGCCGTCGATCCATCGACGCGACAAAGCGTCGTACCAGCGCCCGGGCGGCAGGAACACTGCACGCGTCGATGCGTAGAAGGCGACCGGCGCCACGAGCAGGGCATCGCCGAGCATGAACTGTTGATCCCAGTCATTGAGCCCCCGCCATTCGATCTCGGGAAAGGCCAGGGGCATCATCCGGACTGGGGGTAGCCCTCCGGCGACCGCCTCGGCGGCGAGCGCCAGAAAATAGGGCTTGAGCTCAAGATGAAGCTTGGCACACGCGGTGAAGATGCGCTGTGAGTCCGCATCCATCTGCCAGGGCTCCCTGCAACCGAGTCCGTGCAGCATGAACAGGGGCTGGAAGGCGCTGAACTGTGCCCAGCGAGCGAAGACCTGCGGGGTCGGGGTCCCGAAGTAGCCTCCGATGTCGCTGCCGATGAAGGGAAACCCCGACAGGCTCGCACTTTGCGCTGCCCGGATCGCCGCGGGCAGGCCACTCTTTGGACAAAAGTCCGAGGTCTGGTCCCCAGACCAGATCTGCTGGCGGCAGCCCGCCTGTGCTGAGCGGCTCAGCACAGGGCGGACCGGGCCCTCGAATGCGGCTGCTGTGGCGTCAAGATACGCCTTGACATAGGCGTTGTGGGCTCCCGGACCCGACAGCCCGTTGTGCAGCACCGCGTGGTCGGGCAGCTGCTCCCCAAAATCGGCCTTGAAGCCGGCAATGCCGCGTTGCACGAGCGAGCGCAACCCCCGGACCCACCAGTCCCGCGCGGAAGGGTTGGTGAAGTCGATCAGCGCTGCCCGCACATTCGGATTGGCGCCTGGTCGCCGCACGATTGGCTGCCCCTGCCGGTCGACGATGACATGGCCCAGCTCCAGGGCGGAGGCATGGGCCCGTGTACCCACCACCACCCAGGGACACAGCCACAGGTGCACCTGGGTGCCCTCAGCCGCCATCGCCCTGACCATGTCCAAACCTTCTGGGTATTTGGTCCGGTCGAACTCGAAGGAGTGGATCTCTTCCTCCCAATACGCGTCGATGAGCTTGACGTCCAGAGGCAAGCCCATCGCACGAAAGCCCTCCCGATCGGCGGCGACAGTCACTGCGTCTTCGGTTCGCCAGTCACCTGCTTTCCAGAGTCCGAAAAAGGCGTCGTCGGGCTTCTCGGGCGGGCCGACCCGAGCGATCCAGGCCCGGTGCTGCTCAGCCAGCGTGCCCAAGTCCAGGTGCAGCTCGATGCGGCTGGACTCGATCTGAATGCGCAGAACGTCAGGCTCCCAGGGGGCCGCCAGATGAAAACTGGCAGCGTCGTGACCGGCCAGCCCCATCGAGAAACCAGCGGTGCTTGCGATCCACGGCACTGGCAGATAGGTACCGCTGCCTTGCCCCGCGTTCTCCAGGTAGTGGCGCACCACCGAACCCCGCAGGTCCAGATGCTCGAAGCGCTCACCCCCGCCCAGGAAAAGCGCCCCTTGCGGGGCCGCCAGACAAAGCTCGACGGCTTTGGCCTGCAGCCTTTCGAAGACGATGCAGTGGGTTGTCGGGCCCCTTCGCTCGATCCGCGCGGCGTCTGGCGGCAGCGCCTGCCACCGCCCGCCGGGCTCGCGCCAGCCAGCGCCCAGGAGTGCGTAGGGATCAGACACGCACCAGCTCCGCGCCGAGCAGAAAGGCCAGCTGCCCAGCCGCCTGCGCCCAGTGGCCATGCACTGCCGTGACATGGTGCTCGAAGCCTTCTTCAACGAAGCGCCGGATCAGCACGTCAGCCGGCGTTTGCCGGGGGACGAACAGGGCCGCCGTCCGGTTGGCGGCGGCGGGCCGGCTGCCGATCTGACCCTCTGTCACAAAGACCCGCAGACGGCCATCAGGCTCCAGCGACAGGCGCAGCAGCGTCAGCGGCCCCGGCTTGGGTGCGAATGTCTCCTGCTTGAGGATGCTGTCGATGCTACGGGGGCCACTGGCCAGGCGGGGGCTGACCCCGTAGTGCCAGGTGACCAAGTGGTTCTCATGGCGGTCCACGCCCGATATGTCGGTGAGGAAGGGCAGTGCGGCCGGGTCGAAGGCGCGTACCACCAAGGCGGTCACTGCGCCCATCACATCACCCTCGGGGGCGAACGGCACCGAGCGCTCGGAGAGCTCGCCCAGCGCGGACCAGGTTCCCTTGAAGGCCTCGCCATAGAGGATTTCTGGCCAGTCCCGCAGTGCGATCGCGTCGACATCCAGGCTGTCCAGGCCGGCGCGCAGCCGGACATAGGTCGCCGCCATGATGCGTCGCTTGGCCGAGTCGTCACCCCCTTCGAAGCTGACCTCGGCCCAGCGCTTGACATCGTCTTGCGTCGGGTCCGGCGCACGCATGCAGGCGTCGATGAAGCGGGGCAGTGAGGTGTGGGCAATGGTGATGCCGAGCCGGCGATGCAGCACGGCTGGATCCACCGCCAGGTTGGTGAACCAGTCTGCGTGCGCACCCACCAGGCCGATGCGAGCGCCCGCCAGGGCCGAGCGGGCTCGGGCCGCCGCCGTGAAGCTCCGGACCTGCTCACCCAGGTGCGAGTCCTCGACGTTGCCCATCATGAAGACGGCTCGCCGGCCCAGCCGCCGAAGGGTCGACATCCACAGCTGCGCGCCGCACAGGGAGTTGGTCACGATCTCATCGCGCTCCTCGGTCGCCCACAGCGCCAGAGGCAGGTCCCTCGTACCCAGAGCGCCCAGCAGCTCGTGCAGCAGCTCGGCCCCGGCGAAGGTGGTCAGCTGGACGATCAGGCCGTCCAGGGCCGCCAGTTCCAGAGACTGCAGCGCGCGCGTGATCGACACCCGGTCGTTGGCCAGTACCTGACACACAGAAAAATGCGATCGGTCGCCGAGGTTCTCAAGGTAGCGCGTTGCACTGGCCATGCTGGCCTGTGCTGCGGTGGCCGGAAACAACGGCGATGCGATGAAGAGGACGCCAACGCGGGCGGGTAGGGGTAGGTTCATGTGGTTTCAGGCCGCGATTCGGGCCGCATCAAAGTGATCGACGCCACCGCGCCGGGCGAAGCTCCAGGAGGCAAAGGCAACCGAGGCCCCCGGGTCCGTGCCCGTCCCCGGCTTGCGGAAATTCAGGGTGACATCGTCCATAAGCCCGCCGAGCAGGCTTTCGTCGATGCCATGCGCGATCGCACCCCGCTCATGGTCACCCAGAAGCGAGGGCCAGCCCGAGACGACGACAGCGCGCAAGCCGTGCAGATTCAGCGCGTTGCCGATCCCGATGCCCAGCAGGGTCAGGCGGTCACGCAGCTGGGCGCGGGCGCGGGGCGTCAACGCCTCGCTTTCGAGCCACGCGTCGCCTTGCGACAGCATCCTGCCCTCGTCCTTATTGACGATGGGTGCGATCGCTTGCAAAGAGGTGTAGGCCTCCAGGCAGCCGTCGTGCCCGCAACGGCATCGTGCGCCGCCGCGCTGCACGATGGTGTGCCCCATCTCGACAGGCGCGAA
>JBIKTP010000216.1:0-5126 GCA_044348035.1 Burkholderiaceae bacterium | reverse complement strand
ACGCAGGACATGGCCCAGGTCGCCGCGCAGGCCGTCGCTGACATCGATGGCGGCACTGGCCACGCCACGCAGTGCCAGGCCCAGTGCGACCCGCGGCGTCGGGGTTTCCAGGCGCGCGCGCGCCGCGGCCAGCTGCGCCGGGGGCAAGGCCTGTCGGCCCTGAAGGCAATCGAGTGCCAGGCGGGCATCGCCCAGGGTGCCGCTGACGTACACGTCGTCGCCTGGCCGCGCGCCGGAGCGCAGCAGGGCCTGGCTGCGACCGTGTACCACCGGCACCTCGCCCATCACGGTGATGCAGATGTTCAGCGGCCCCTGGGTGGTGTCCCCGCCGACCAGCTCGCAGCCGTGGGTGTCGGCGAGTGCCAGCAGGCCTTGCGCGAACGGCCTCAGCCATTGGGGGTCGGCGTCCGGCAGGGCCAGCGCCAGCGTGAACGCCACCGGGCGGGCGCCACAGGCGGCCAGGTCGCTCAGATTGACTGCCAGTGCCTTGTGGCCCAGTGTGCGGGGGTCGACGTCGGCAAGGAAATGGCGACCCGCCACCAGCATGTCGGAGGACACCGCCCATTGGGTGCCGGGGGCCGGCTGCAGCAGCGCGCAGTCATCGCCGATGCCTACCGCCGCGTGGCGGGCTGGCCGCTGGAAAAACTCTGCGATCAGTTCGAACTCACCCATGGCCTGCAACATGTCGGTCAGAGGGCGGTCAGTGCCGCTGGAGGGGCTGGGGTGGCTGGCCACAGGAAATCCAGGGGCCGGCGCCGGCCGGCACCATGCCGAGCCGGCGCGTGAAGACCGGGTGGTAGCGCAGCGCGGAGTCCAGCCGGTTGAGCACGAACCAGTTCTCGACCCGCCCGGCATCCGGGCCCAGCGATTGCAGCAGGGCCGGCAGGTGGCGCATCAGGGAGACGGAGCGGCTCAATGCAGGATGCGCGACCCGCCGCCTTCGCTCAGCGCATCGAGCACGAACATGGGGATGTCCGCATCGAATTTCTCGCCGTCCTCGGCGACGCAGAAGTAGCTGCCGTGCATGGTTCCGGTGGGTGTGCGAAGCCGGGTACCGCTGGTGTACTCGAACTTCTCGCCGGGCTGCAGCAAGGGCTGGTGCCCCACGACCCCCAGGCCCTTGACCTTCTCGGTGTGCCCGTTCGCGTCATTGACATTCCAGGCGCGCGAGATAAGCTGTGCCGCCACCTCCCCGGTGTTGGTGATCGTGATGGTGTAGGCGAACACGAAAAGGCCCTGCGCCGGGGCCGACTGGTCCGGCAGGAAACGAGGGGTGACATCGACACGGAACTGGTACTTGGCCATGGCGTGATGCTACCTGCGAAAATGCCGGTGGGCTTGTCCGATCCACCCAAAAACCCCACTGCCATGACCTATCGCATCGCCCCATCCCTCCTGTCGGCCGATTTTGCACGCCTGGGCGAGGAAGTCCGCAACGTGATCGCCGCCGGGGCTGACTGGATCCATTTCGACGTGATGGACAACCATTACGTGCCCAATCTGACCTTCGGGCCCATGGTCTGCTCGGCGCTCAAGCCGCACGCCAGGACGGCGGATGGCGTGGCCGTGCCGATCGACGTGCACCTCATGGTCCAGCCGGTGGATGCCCTGGCGGTGGCCTTTGCCCAGGCCGGGGCGGATCTCATCAGCTTTCATCCGGACGCCAGCGGCCATGTGCACCGCAGCGTGCAGGCGATCCGGGCTGCGGGCTGCAAGGCGGGCGTGGTATTCAATCCGGCCCAGCCGCTGGATGTGCTGGACTGGATCATCGAGGACATCGACCTGATCCTGATCATGAGCGTCAACCCGGGCTTTGGCGGGCAGGGTTTCATCGAATCGGCCCTGCGCAAGGTCGAGGCAGCCCGGGCGCGCATCACCGCGTCGGGAAAGGACATCCGGCTGGAGGTGGACGGCGGCATCAAGGTCGACAACATCCGCCGTGTCGCCGATGCCGGAGCCGACACCTTCGTGGCGGGCAGTGCGATCTTCGGCCAGCCCGACTACCGTGCCGTGGTCGACCGCATGCGCGCCGCGCTGCGCTGACCCCGGCCCAGCGCCCGGGCCACCCGACACCGACCGCACCGTGACGCCCACCAGCCCGGAACCCCGCTCGGATGCTGCCGCGGCACGGCGCGTTCGCTGGTCCATGCTGGGGGCACTTGCCCTGATCGCCGTGGTGCTGGTGATCCAGGGCTGGCAGGTGCTGGTCGCCGAGGGCCTGCGCGATTCCGATGCCGAGGTGCAGACCCTCGCCAGCGCACAGCGCGTCCACAGCCAGCGGCTGGCCCTGCTGGTGGCCCAACCCGCACAGACGTCCCCGGCAGAAGAGCTCGGGAAATCGCTCGAGGAAGCGCGCCTGCAGGCGAGCAGGCTCGAACAACTGCTGGACCAGCTCGCGCGTTCGCAAGACACCCGCGAGTCGCGCGCGATGCAGGTCGCCGCAGGCCAGTGGTCGCGCCAGCGCGAGGAGTTCTTCGCATGCGTGGCCGACTACCTGATCGGCTTGCGGACCTTCGAGCTGCCGCGCCTGGAGCAGTCGGCCGCCAAGGTCCGCGACCTGGCCGGGCCGTTTCTCGCCACCACGGTGGAGCTGTCCCGCCAGGCCCGCATTTCCGAGCAGGCACATGCGCGTTCCGCCTCGCGGCTGATGCTGGCCACCATCGGGCTGGTGCTGGCGCTGATCATCCTGCTGGCAGTGGCCGTAGCCGAGCCGGCCGCCCGCTCGGTGGCGCGACAGCATGCGCTGTTGCAGGCGCAGGCCGAGGAGATGCGCCGCCTGGCGCTGGTAGCTGAACACACGGCCAACGCCGTGATCATCCTGGATGCGCAGCGCCGCATCGTGTGGATGAATGCCAGTGTGACCCGCATGACCGGTTTTCGGCTGTCGGATGTGCATGGGCAGGCCATCACCGCCGCCCTTGCGGTGGAAGGCATGGATGCGGGCTTGCTGGCGCAGCTGCGCCAGCGCCTGGCTGCCGAGGGGCAGTTGCGCGGCGATGTGCGCGTACGCTCCAAGGGCGGGCGCGACACCTGGGTGTCGATCGACATGCAGCCGGTGCGCAACCCGCAAGGCGCGATCACCGGATGGATCGTCGTGGCTGCCGACATCGACGAGCAGGTGCGCCAGCGGCAGCAGCGCCGTGCCCTGTTCGAGGCATTGCCGACCGGCGTCATGGTGTATTCGAAATCCGGCCAGGTGCAGGAACTCAACCATGCCGCCATGGAGATCCTGGGCATGGACGAGGCCAGCATGCACGACTCCGAGCACCGCCAGGAGGCTCTGAGCGCAAGGGGGCGCCCGGTGCGCGACGACATGAGCGACTACCCGGTGCAGGAGTGGCCGGTTCAGCGGACCTTGCGCTCGGGCATCGGCCTGCGCGGTGAGTCCATGGGGTTTGCGCGCAGCGATGGCGCAACCTCCTGGATCATGATCAACACGGAGCCACTGGCCGACGAGACCGGCGCCATCGAAGGCGTCGTGGCCTGTTTCGTCGACGTCACGCGACAGAAACTGCTGGAGCGCAAGCTGCGCGACAGTTCGCGAACGGATGAGCTCACGCTGCTGCCCAACCGGCTCGTGGTGACCGACCGCATCCGGGCCGCGCTGGAGCGGCACCGGGCACAGCCGGGCTACCACTTTGCGGTGCTGTTCATGGATTTCGACCGTTTCAAGCAGGTCAACGACACCCTGGGCCATGGGGTGGGCGACGCATTGTTGCGCCAGATCGCCGCCCGGCTGCAAAGCGGCCTGCGACCGGGCGACGCCTTCGTGCGCACCAGCGACTTCGGGCAGATGGCGGCGCGTATCGGCGGCGACGAGTTCGTGGTGGTGCTCGACGACATCCGGGGCGACCTCGATGCCGAGGTGGTCGCCAGCCGGCTGCTGGACCTGCTGGCCGAGCCCTACCGGATTGGCGCCCATGTGGTCAATTCCAGCGTCAGCATCGGTGTGGTGACCGCCACCCATTCCGTGGACGACGTCGATGCGGTGCTGCGCGATGCCGACATCGCCATGTACGAGGCCAAGCGCACCGGCCGCGGCCGCTACGTGATGTTCGAACCCGCGATGCGCCGGCGGGTGCGCGATGACGTCTCCCTGGAGAACGACCTGCGCGAGGCGATGGCCAAGGGCGAGCTTTTCGTGGTCTACCAGCCCCTGGTGGACCTGGCGACGCGCAGCCTCACGGGCATGGAGGCGCTGGTGCGCTGGCGCCATCCGCAGCGCGGCATGGTGTCACCGGTCGAGTTCATTCCGGTGGCCGAGGCGATCGGCCTGATCGGCCGTCTGGGGGAACACGTGCTGCGCACCGCCTGTTCCGAGTTTGCGCTGCTGCAGGCGGAGCTCGGGCCGCTGGCGCCGCAGACGGTTTCGGTCAACCTGTCCCGGGCGCAGTTGCGCGAGCCTTCGCTGGTTTCCGACATCCAGAATGCCCTGCGTGGGCATGGGCTGGATGCAGCCCAGCTGCAACTCGAGATCACCGAGAGCCTGGCGGCGCAGGACCTGTCCGTGCAGTCCAAGCTGGGCGAGATCAAGGCCCTGGGCGTGACGCTGGCGCTGGATGACTTCGGCACCGGCTACTCGTCCCTGTCCTGCCTGCACGAACTGCCGATAGACACCGTGAAGATCGACCGCGCCTTCATCAGCATGGCACAGACCAGCGACTACCACCGGGTCTTGATCGAGGCCACCATCCTGGTCGCCGAGACCCTGGGCATGAACACCGTGGCCGAGGGGATCGAGACTGTCGGGCAGGCCGATCTCATGCGGGCCCTGGGGTGTGGCAAGGGGCAGGGCTACCTGTTCAGCGCGCCATTGGAGCGCGCTGCTCTGGCCCGCTGGATCGTCAATGGCCAGCCGCCGGATGCGTGAGCCCGGCTGCCACAGGCTCTGCGGGTCGGCTACACTGCGCGCATGTTCATTCACCGCATCAGCATCACGGGTTGCAGCGACCGGGGAGCCTGGCCCTGGCGTCCGCTGACTGCCCTGCCTGCCTGCGCGGCACCCCGACTCGCCTGAATCCGGTGCGGGGCCTGGCGCAGGTCTGCAACGAGGATTGGCGCCGGCTCTCCGGTTTCCCGTTGCCACACGCCCCTTTGCGGGGCATCCCGCTTGAACATGGCCACCG
>JBIKTP010000215.1:0-5128 GCA_044348035.1 Burkholderiaceae bacterium | reverse complement strand
CGACGGAGTCTGCAAAGGCAACCCGGGGGCCGGTGGCTGGGGCGCCCTGCTGTTGTCGGGCGGTGCCGAGAAAGAGTTGTGGGGCGGCGAGGCCGTGACGACCAACAACCGGATGGAGCTCCTGGCCGTGATCGAGGCTCTCACCGCCTTGAAGCGCCCTTGCGCGGTGGTGCTGCACCTCGACAGCGAGTATGTCCGCAAGGGCATCACCGAGTGGATTTCCGGCTGGAAGGCGCGTGGCTGGAAGACCGCCGCCAAACAGCCCGTCAAGAACGTGGACCTGTGGCAGCGCCTGGACACCCTGGTGCAGGGGGCCGGGCACCAGATCGACTGGCGCTGGGTCAAGGGCCACTCCGGTGTTCCTGGCAACGAGCGCGCCGACGCGCTCGCCAACCGGGGTGTCGCGATGGTGCGGGGGGGATGAATGGCAGGGTCGAATCGCCTCACTTTGGTGCAAAACATCCGGTGGGTGCAGGCCTGATACATTCCGAAACGCTTTCTGTCGATTCAACGTATTGGGAATAGAGACAACCAATGGCTTCTAAGGCGATCTACACCGTGGTGGCAGCGGTCGGCATTGCCACCGCGTCGGGTTTTGCGTGGTGGTACCAGTCCAAGCCGCAGGGCCCGAAGGAGGTCACCGGCAGCGCCGCGGGCGGCAGTGCACCTGCCGCTGCCGGACCGGCCGGTGCGGCGTCCGCGCCGCGTGCTTCCGGCGTCGAGGTGGCCAAGGTCGAGCGGGTGACCCTGCGCGACGACGCGCAGGCCGTGGGCACGCTGCGCTCGCGCCAGAGCGTGATGATGCGCCCCGAGGTTGCCGGGCGGGTTCGGGAGATCGGTTTCTCGGATGGCGCCACCGTGCGCAAGGGGCAGTTGCTGGTGCAGCTCGATGACACCCTGCAGCGCGCCGAGATCAAGCAGGCGCGGGCCCAGGTATCGATTGCCCAGGCCAACTTCAAGCGCAACGAGGAACTGGTGGCACAGAATTTCGTCGCACGCCGTGTGCTCGACGAGAGTGCGGCGAGCCTGCAGGTGGCCGAGGCCCAGTTCGCACTCGCCTGTGCGCGCCTGTCCCGCATGGCGGTGGTGGCGCCGTTCGACGGAACCGTCGGCATCCGAAACATCAACCTGGGGGATTTCGTCAAGGATGGTGCTGACCTCATCAACCTGGAGGACCTCAGCAGCATGTATGTCGACTTCCGCATGCCCGAGCGCTTCCAGAGCAAGCTGCGTCTGCGGCAGTCCGTCGAGCTGCAGCTCGATTCCTTGCCTGGCCGTTCGTTCAAGGCCACGGTAGAAGCCATCGACCCCTTGCTCGACGTGAATGGCCGGTCGGTCGGCGTGCGGGCCGTCCTGCCCAATACCCCGGGCGAAGCCCTGGTGCAAGGTGGCGCAGGCCGTCCCGGAGGCGGTGGTCCGCCGGCGGGTGCGGGGCCCCGGGGAGGCGATGCACGGGCGGCAGCAGGGGGTGCGGGCGCTGCCCGGCCAGGCGCAGGCACGGGTCGACCGAACCGCCCACCTGGCGCTGCGCAGGCGCCAGTGGCGGCGCGTCAGCCGGCGGCGACAACGGATGTCGACGGATGCCCGACCCAGATCATCGCGGCGGGCCCGGTTGCCGCACCGCCTGCCAATCCGCAGGCCCGACCGCTTCGCCCGGGCATGTTCGCGCGTGTGACCACGGTGTTTGCGATCAAGGACAAGGCGCTCACCGTCCCCGAAGAGGCGATCGTGCCCCAGGGCGGGCGACAGTTCGTCGTCAAGGTGGTCGAACCGTCGATGCTGCCGCCGAGCCAGACACCGCGCCCACCGCTCCCGCCCGACACCAAGTTCGTCTCGCTGCGCCAGGAGGTCAAGCTCGGCGCCCGGCAACTGGGCAAGGTCGAGATCACCGAAGGGCTGGCCGAAGGTGAGACGGTGGTGGTCGCCGGGCAGCAGCGGCTGCAGCGCGACGGCAGTGCCCTGCGCATCGTCGAGCTCGGGCGTCCGCCCGGGGGCGGGGCCGCCCGGGGAGCCTCCGCTGCAGGCTCTTCGGCGACCGCTGCCTCCGCCGCAGGCTCTGCGGCGATCGCAGCTTCCGGCCCCTGAACGCGCCCGACCGAGGATCCTCCATGCAACTGGCAGAAACATCCATCCGTCGCCCGGTATTCGCCACCGTGCTCTCGCTGCTGATCATGCTGGTGGGGGCGGTGTCCTTCGACCGGCTGTCGGTGCGCGAGTACCCCAAGATCGACGAGCCCGTGGTCAGCGTGCAGACACGTTTCGGCGGGGCATCGAGCGAGGTCATCGAAGGGCAGGTCACCAAGATCCTCGAGGACTCCCTGTCGGGTATCGAGGGCGTCGACGTGATCACGTCCAGCAGCCGGCCCGAACGCAGCCAGATCACCATCCGCTTCGCGCTGAGCCGCGACGCAGACTCTGCGGCGGCCGATGTACGCGACAAGGTCTCGCGGGTGCGCCAGCGCCTGCCGCAGGGTATCGACGAACCTGTCATCTCCAAGGTCGAGGCCGAGTCCTTTCCGGTGGTGTTCCTGGCCATGAGCTCGGACACCCATTCCTCCCTGCAGCTATCGGAGATGGCCAATCAGCTGGTCAAGCCCATTCTGCAGACGGCCCCGGGCGCGGCGGATGTCACCGTGTTCGGTGAACGCAAGTTCTCGATGCGGATCTGGCTCGACCCCGACCGCCTGGCGGCGTATCGGCTGACCGTGCAGGATGTCGAGGAGGCGTTGCGGCGCTCCAACCTCGAGGTGCCTGCGGGCCGCATCGAGAGCGCGCAGCGCGAATTCAACGTGACGGCCGCCACCGACCTGCGGCGCCCCGCCGAGTTCCGCCAGGTGGTGATCCGCACCGTCAACGGATTGCCGGTCCGGATCGGGGATGTGGCGCGGGTCGAATCCGGGCCGGCGGACGAGCGCTCGGCCGTGCGGCTCAACGGGCGCGACTCGATCGCCGTCGGCGTGATCCGCCAGGCCACCGCCAACCCGCTCGACCTGTCGGCGGGCGTGATGAAGTTGCTGGGCAAGGTGCGCAATGACCTTCCACCCGGTGTGTCGATCGAGGTGGCCAACGACAACTCGGTGTTCATCGACCGCTCGATCAAGTCGGTGTACACCACCATTGCCGAGGCCGTGGTGCTGGTGGCGTTGGTGATCCTGGTGTTCCTGCGCACCTTCCGGGCCTCCATCATTCCCCTTCTCACGATCCCGGTGTCGCTGATCGGTGCCTTCGGCCTCATGGCGCTGGCCGGCTTCAGCATCAATACCCTGACCCTGCTGGCGCTGGTGCTGGCGATCGGCCTGGTCGTGGACGATGCCATCGTGATGCTGGAGAACATCTACCGGCACATCGAGGAGGGCATGACGCCGTTCCAGGCCGCGCTGAAGGGCTCGCGCGAAGTCGGTTTCGCGATCGTGGCCATGACGATGACCCTGGTGGCCGTGTATGCGCCGCTGGCCTTTGCGCCAGGCCGCACAGGGCGGCTGTTCACCGAGTTCGCGCTGGCGCTGGCCGGGGCAGTGGTGGTTTCCGGCATCGTGGCACTGACCTTGTCGCCGATGCTGTGCTCGGTGCTGCTGCGACACAACCCGAAGCCGAATTTTTTCGATCGCGGCATGGAGCGCGTGCTGGACGGGATCACGCGCGGCTACTCGCGCCTGCTGGGCTGGAGCTTGCGGGCGCGCTGGCTGGTCGTGCTGGTCGCCGTGGGCAGCGGCGCATTGTCCTGGTCCCTGCTGGGGGAGATCAAGCGCGAGCTGGCGCCGATCGAAGACCGGGGGGTGGTGGTTGCGCAGATCAACGGCCCCGACGGCGCCACCCTCGACTACACGAACCGATACGCCCGCGCGATCGAAAGGGTGGGCGAGGCTTACCCGGAGTTCGACCGCATCTTTGCCAACATCGGCAACCCGACCGTGGCCCAGGGCACCGTGTTCTTCCGAGCCCTTCCCTGGGAGGATCGCACCCGCACCACCCAGGAGATGGCCCGCGAGATGACGCCGCGCATTGCCGGCATGACCGGCGTCACCGCCTTTCCCATCACGCCGCCTTCGCTGGGCCAGGGCTTCACGCAACGCCCGATCAGCTATGTGATCATCACCTCGGAAAGCTACCAGAACCTGGCGCAGACCGTGCGCGCCTTCCAGGACGAACTGGCCAAGAACCCTGGCTTTGTGCAGGTCGATTCCGACCTGCGGCTGAACAAGCCCGAGATCCGGATGGAGGTCGACCGTGAACGCGCGGCCGACATGGGGGTGGGCGTGGACGCCATCGCACGGGCGATCGAAACCATGCTCGGTGGGCGCATCGTCACCCGCTACAAGCGCGAAAACGAGCAATACGACGTCATCGTCCAGACCAACCCGTCAGGACGCAACACTCCGGACGACATCGAGAAAATCTTCGTGCGGGGGCGCGCGGACGCGATGATCCCGCTGTCTGCGCTGGTGAAACTGCGTGAGGTCGTGGTGCCGCGCGAACTCAACCACTTCGGCCAGCGCCGCTCGGCCACCATCACCTCCAACCTGTCGGCCGACTACTCGGTGGGCGAGGCCCTGGATTTCATGGACGCCACAGCGCGCAAGGTCTTGTCGCCCGGGTATGCCACCGACCTCAACGGCGCGAGCCGCGAGTTCCGCAAGTCGGCCGACTCGCTGACCCTCGTGTTCATCCTCGCGCTGTTCTTCATTTTCCTGGTGCTTGCCGCGCAGTTCGAGAGTTTTGTCGATCCGTTCGTGATCCTGCTCAGCGTGCCGCTGTCCATGGCCGGCGCCTTGCTGGCCTTGAAATGGTCCGGCGGAACCCTCAATGTGTACAGCCAGATCGGGCTGATCACGCTGGTGGGCCTGATCACCAAGCACGGCATCCTGATCGTCGAGTTTGCCAACCAGTTGCGCGAGCAGGGGCTTGACACGCTGGCGGCGATCCAGAAGTCGGCCGCGCAGCGCCTGCGCCCTATCATGATGACCACCGGCGCCATGGTGCTGGGGGCGGTTCCGCTGGCATTGGCCAGCGGCGCGGGCGCCGAGAGCCGTCAGCAGATCGGCTGGGTGATCGTGGGCGGCATGAGCCTGGGCACCTTGCTCACGATCTTCGTCGTGCCCACGATGTACACGCTGCTGGCACGCCGCCA
>JBIKTP010000214.1:0-5129 GCA_044348035.1 Burkholderiaceae bacterium | reverse complement strand
CCCGCTGCCAGCATGCCCGGAAGCACGGCCTGGATCATCCAGAACTGCGAGCGCGCGTTGAGGTTGAACGCGAAGTTCCAGTCGGCGTCGGTGGCCTGCAGGATGCTGCCGTTGTGCACATACCCCGCGCAGTTGAACAACACGTCGATGCGTGGCTGCGCCGCGACCAGCGACTGGATGGCCGCCTTGTCGAGCACGTCCAGCACGGCCGTGCGCACATTGGCCACGCCGGCGTAGGCCTCCAGCAATGCCGGGTTGACGTCGGTGGCCAGCACCTGCGCGCCTTGTGCGGCCATGGCCAGCACGCTGGCCCGGCCGATCCCCTGGCCGGCCGCGGTGACCAGTGCCGTCTTGCCTTGTAGTCTCATGGGTTGTCCTTTCGAAGAGTCACAAACGCATTCTGCCGGCTCTCGATGGCCGGCCAGTCCCACGCGATGCCCAGGCCCGGCTCCGAGGGTGGGTAAGCATAACCGCCCTCGACACGGATCCGGCTGGTCGTGATGTCGTCGAGTTGCGGAATGTATTCGACCCAGGCCGCGTTCGCGACACCGGCACACAGGCTGACATGCAGTTCCATCAGGAAATGCGGGCACACCGGGACATCGAAGGCTTCGGCCAGATGAGCGACCTTGATCCAGGGCGTGATGCCACCGATGCGCGCCACATCGGGCTGGACGATGCTGCAGGCGCCTTGCTCGAGGTATTCCCGGAACTGGCTCGGGTGGTACATGGATTCCCCCACGGCGATCGGGATCGCCGTCTGGGCCCGCAGTTGCCGGTGACCGGTGACATCCTCCGCAGGCAGGGGCTCCTCGAGCCAGGACAGGTCAAAAGGTGCAAAAGCCGCTGCGCGACGCAGCACCTCCGGCCGGTTGAAGCCTTGGTTCGCGTCGGTCATGATGTCGAAGCCAGGGCCGACCGCAGCGCGCACGGCCGACAACCGTGCGACATCCTCGCTGACATGGGGGCGACCGATCTTGATCTTGGCACCACGAAACCCCTGCGCCTGGGCGGCCAGTGTCTGCTCGACCAGTTCGGCCGCACTCAGGTGCAGCCAGCCCCCCTCCGTCGTGTAGACCGGCACCCGGCTCTGGGCGCCACCGAGCAACTGCCAAAGCGGCAATTGCTGGCTGCGGGCGCGCCAGTCCCACAAGGCGGTGTCCACACAGGCCAGCGCCAGGCTGGTGATGGCACCGACCGCCGTGGCATGGGTGTGGAAAAAGAGGTCCTTCCAGATGGCCTCGACATGCAACGGGTTGCGTCCCAGCAGGCGCGGCACGAGATGGTCGCGCAGCAGCGCGATGACGGATGAGCCCCCGGTGCCGATGGTGTAGGCATACCCGGTGGCCTCGATGCCATCGCTGCAGCGCAGCGTCAGCAGCACGGTCTCTTGCGTCACGAACGACTGGATGGCGTCTGTCCGGATCACTTTCGGCGGCAGATCGACCTGGCGCAGTTGTACCTGGTCGATGGTGGGGGTGGATCGCATGGCAGGGTTTCACCGGATGGCGCCTGATGGCAGACGTGGCATCATAAATTGGCCTTACCACTTGTCCAATTCACGTTAACCCTCAAACCAGATTCCTCCGGGACTGCCATGCCGCTGCACGCTGTCGAACCGCAACGTCTCTACCGCCAGATCGCGGAACAGTTGCGCGTGCTGATCGCCAAGGGCGAGTTTGCGGTGGGCTGTCGGTTGCCTGCCGAGCGTGATCTGGCGAAGCACCTCGGTGTGAGCCGGCCCTCCGTGCGAGAGGCACTGATCGCCCTGGAAGTCGAAGGCTGGGTCGAGGTGCGCAGCGGCTCCGGTGTCTATGTGAGGGAGCGCGCGAGCCGCTCCCGTACCGAGGGCGACAGTCCGGCAGCAGCCGAATGGGGCCCCCTCGAACTGGTGCGCGCACGGCGCGTCCTGGAAGGTGAAACCGCAGCCATTGCGGCACGCATGGCCAAGCGCCGCGACATCGATGCCATGCGCGCAGCCATCGACCACATGGTCACCGATGCCGACCAGGGCACGATGCCGCTGGAAGGCGACCGCGCGTTCCATTGCGCCGTCGTCGAGGCGGGCGGAAACGGCGTGCTCCTCGAAACCCTTCAGAAATTCTGGGACTCGCGCCGCAGCCCGGTCTTCGCGCGATTGGGCGGCCACTTCGAGTCGGTCACCTCCTGGCGCGCGGCCATCGGAGAACATGAAGACGTGCTGGCAGCCATCCGCGCGCGCGACAGCGAAGCCGCCCGGTCCGCGATGCACAGGCACATGGACAAGGCCCACGACAGATTCACCGCAAGTTGGCGACGTGCCAACAAGCCTTGAAGCCCGCAGGACAACCTACCGATTCCCCACCACCACCCAGGAGACATCCATGCACAAGCGCACCCTCATCCAATCCCTGGCCATCAGCGCCCTGCTGGCCGCGACTGCCGCCGGCACCGGCCTCGCGCATGCCCAGACCAAGCTGAAATGGGCCCATGTCTACGAGACTTCCGAGCCCTACCACACCCAGTCGGTATGGGCTGCCGCCGAGATCAAGAAGCGCAGCAACGGCAAGTTCGACATCCAGGTCTTTCCGGCATCCAGCCTGGGCAAGGAGACCGACATCAACCAGGGCATGCAACTGGGCACGGTCGACATGATCATCAGCGGACCGTCGTTTGCGGCGCGCACCTACCCGCGCCTGGGCATCGCCTACTACCCGTTCATCTTTCGCGACGGCGACCACCTGATCGCCTACAGCAAGAGCCCCGTGTTCAAGGAAATGACGGATGAGTTCCGTTCCAAGACTGGCATCCAGATCACGGCTTACACCTATTACGGCGCCCGCCACACAACGGCCCAGAAGGCTTTCACGAACTGCGAGGGCATGAAGGGCCTCAAGATCCGCGTGCCCGATGTGCCGGCCTACACCGCCACGCCCAAGGCCTGTGGTGCCAACCCGACGCCGATCGCGTTTGCCGAGGTCTACCTCGCATTGCAGAACGGCACTGTCGAAGCCCAGGAGAACCCCCTGACCACCATCGAAGCCAAGAAGTTCTTCGAGGTGCAGAAAGCCATCATGCTGACCGGCCACATCGTCGACGGCCTGACCACGCAGATTGCGCCCCACGTCTGGAACAAGCTGACCGACGCCGAGAAGACCATGTTCACCGAAGTCACCCGCGAGGCGGCGGCCAAGGCCACCGCCGACATCAAGAAGCGCGAAGGTGAACTGGTGGACGAGTTCAAGAAGAAAGGCCTGCAGATCGTGACCGTCGACCGCAAGAGTTTCCAGGACGCAGTCTTGAAGAACTCTCCGCTGGAATCAATGGGGTTCACCAGATCCGACTTCGACAAGATCCAGGCCGCCAAGTAAACACGCGCCATGCCCCCGCACGGCGCGGGGGCTGCGTCTTCAGGATCCACCATGTCCAACCCGACCGATATCGACGGCATGCCCCACGTGATGGGCGATGACGGCCAGTTCCACGCGCAGGACGACACGGTGGACCTGTCCCAGACGCCCGTCGAGGGCTGGCTGGCGCTGGGCTTTTTCTGGGCACTGGGCCTGACCGTGTTCTACCAGTTCTTCACGCGGTACGTGCTCAACGACTCGGCCGCCTGGACAGAGGAAATCGCCCGCTATCTGCTGATCGCCACGGTCTTCATCGGTGCGGCCATCGGTGTGGCCAAGAACAACCACATTCAGGTGGACTTCTTCTACCGCTACCTTCCTGCCGTGGTCGGGCGCGCGATGGCGGTGCTGGTGGACCTGCTGCGCATCGGCTTCTTCGGCATGGCGGTGGTCATGACGTTCCAGATGATGCAAAAGCTCGGTAGCTACAAGATGACCATCATCGACCTGCCCATGAACATCGTGTACGGCGTGTGCATGCTGGGGTTCGCGGCCATGTTCGTGCGTTCCATCTGGGTGCTGAGGGTGCATCTGCGGCGTGGCTACAGCGTGCTGGAGCGACCGGAATCCGAGATGCAGGACCGCTGACACCACCATTGGTATCACCCCATGCTCAAGATCATCTTCCTGCTGCTCATGTCCGGTGGCATACCGGTGGCGATTGCGATGGCCGGGTCCTCCCTGCTGTACATCCTCTGGACCGGCGACAACCCGCCCTTTGTCGTGATCCATCGCATGGTCAGCGGCATCGACAGCTTTCCCCTGCTGGCCGTGCCCTTCTTCATCCTGGCCGGGAACCTCATGAACAATGCCGGCATCACGAACCGGATCTACAACTATGCGCTGGGACTGGTCGGCTGGCTCAAGGGGGGCCTGGGCCACGTGAACGTCGTGGGCTCGGTGGTGTTTGCCGGCATGAGCGGCACCGCCATCGCGGATGCAGCCGGCCTCGGAACGGTCGAGATCAAGGCCATGAAGGACCATGGCTACGACACCGAATTCGCGGTTGGCGTCACCGCGGCATCCGCCACGCTGGGACCGATCATTCCGCCAAGCCTGCCCTTCGTGATCTACGGCATGATGGCCAACGTCAGCGTAGGCGCCCTGTTTCTCGCGGGGATCCTGCCCGGGGTGCTGATGGCCATCCTGATGATGTTCACGGTGGCCTACTTCGCCCACAAGAACGGCTGGGGCGGCGACATCAAGTTCGAATGGCCGCGTGTGCTCAAGGCCATCATCGAAACGGCCGTCGTGGTGCTCTGGCCGCTGGCCCTGTGGCTGCTGATCACCCGCCTGGGCTTTCCGCCCCGCACCACCGTGTTCGCGGGCATGGTGGCGCTGTTCGCAGCCGACCGGCTGTTCCGCTTCCAAGCGGTATTGCCAATCATGACGCCTGTGCTGCTGATCGGCGGCATGACCACCGGCATCTTCACGCCCACGGAAGGCGCGATCGCCGCCTGTGTCTGGGCCATGATCCTGGGATTTGCCTGGTACCACACGCTCACCTGGAGAATGTTCGTCAAGGTCTGCCTGGATACGGTTGAAACCACGGCCACGGTGCTTTTCATCGTGGCCGCCGCCAGCATCTTCGGCTGGATGCTGACTGCCACCGGCGTTACGGCCGCGATCAGCGAATGGGTGCTCGGCTTCACCCGCGAGCCCTGGGTCTTTCTGCTGCTGGCCAATGCGCTGATGCTGTTCGTGGGCTGTTTCCTGGAGCCTACGGCTGCCATCACGATC
>JBIKTP010000213.1:0-5149 GCA_044348035.1 Burkholderiaceae bacterium | reverse complement strand
CCACGGCCTGTGGGCAGCGCTGTATGTGCACTACCTGGCACGCACGGTGACCCTGGGCTGGTACTACCCGGCCCTGCTGCGCTCTGTGCCACCCTGAGCCCTGCACGGCCATCGCGCGGGGTTCCTACAATGGCCTGCAACCCCTTCCATCACCCTGGAGCATCCCATGCTTGTAGAGCGCATCTGGACCGGTAACGACTACCGCAACTACAACTACCTGATCGCCTGCCCCGAGACCGGCGAAGCCCTGGCCATCGATCCGCTGGACCATGAGAAGTGTCTGCAGGCCGCCAAGGTGCGCGGCTGGCAGATCACCCAGCTGCTCAACACCCATGAGCACCACGACCACACCGGGGGCAACGCGGCCATCGTCGCCGCCACAGGCGCCAGGGTGATCGCCCACCACAAGGCCGGCGGCAAGATCCCCGGCATGGACCGCGGCGTGCAGGCCGGAGACATCATCCGCGTGGGCAAGACCGTCGAACTCGAGTGCCTGGACACGCCCGGACACACGATGTGCCACATCTGCCTGCGCTCGCACACCGAGCAGCCCGCGCTGTTCTCCGGCGACACCCTGTTCAATGCCGGCGCCGGCAACACCCACAACGGCGGCGACACCGCGCTGCTGTATGCCACCTTTGCCGAGCAGCTGTCCAAGCTGCCCGACAACACGCAGGTCTACCCCGGCCACGACTACATCGAGAACAACCTGAAGTTCACGCTCGCCCGCGAGCCCGGCAACGCGGCCGCCGAGGCCCTGCTGCCCCGGGTGGCGGGCCACGACCCGGCCACCTCCATCGTGACCACGCTGGCGCAGGAGAAGGCGCACAACACCTTCTTCCGGCTGGGCAATGCCAGTGTCATTGCGCACCTGCGCGAGCACTTCCCGGACCTGCCCGAGCAGCCGGACGCACGCACCGTGTTCACGCGGCTGAGGGAACTGCGCAACAAGTGGTGACCCGCCGGATCGACAAACGCTTGACGTAACCCCCTGCGCCCCGGCGCGCAGGGTGCTCTAATGACGGCAGTTGTGCTTGCACGCCCCGGAGCCGCCCGTCATGCATGCCGATCCCCGACTCGCGCTGACACGCAACACCTACGCGCTGGTGCTCGCCGGTGGCCGCGGCAGCCGCCTGCGCCAGCTCACCGACCGGCGTTCGAAGCCCGCCGTGCCTTTTGCCGGCACCATGCGCATCATCGACTTTGCGCTCGGCAACTGCGTCAATTCGGGCCTGCGGCGCATCGGCGTGTTGACCCAGTACAAGGCCCAGTCCCTGATACGGCATGTCGAACGCAGCTGGGGATTCCTGGAGTCCAGCCTGCGTGAATACGTCGACATCGTCCCGGCCCAGCAGCAGACCGGCGAGGGCTGGTACAGCGGAACCGCCAACGCCGTGTTCCAGAACCTGGACCTGGTCCGCGAAGCACAGTCTGCGCATGTGGTGGTGCTGGCCGGCGACCATGTGTACAAGATGGACTACTCGGTCATGCTGGCCGAACATGTGGCGCATGGCGCCGACCTCACGGTGGCCTGCCTGGAGGTCCCCGTCGCGGATGCGAGCGACTTCGGCGTGATGGCGATCGATGCCGACGACCGCATCCTGGCGTTCGAGGAGAAACCCGCCCGACCCGTGCCAGTGCCGGGCAAGCCGCAGCGCGCGCTGGCCAGCATGGGCATCTATGTCTTCAGCACCGCCTTCATGCTGGAACTGCTCGAGAAGGACGCCGCCAATGCCGCATCCAGCCACGATTTCGGCCGGGACATCATCCCCGCCGTATTGCAGTCGGCACGCGTGTATGCACACCATTTCGGCAACAGCTGCGTCAACATGGTGGGTGACCGCCCCTACTGGCGTGATGTCGGAACGCTGGAAGCCTACTGGGAAGCCAACATGGACCTGACCCGCGTCGTGCCGGAGCTCAACCTCTACGACGAGTCCTGGCCGGTCCTCGGCCGCCAGCCGACCCGGCCACCGGCCAAGTTCGTCTTCGACGACACCGGCCGGCGCGGCATGGCGATCGACTCGCTGGTATCGGGCGGCTGCATCGTCAGCGGCGCCACCGTGCGCCGCTCCATCCTGTATGACGGCGTGCGGGTCGCCGAGGGCAGCCTGGTCGAGGACTCGGTGGTGTTGCCCGGCGTGCGCATCGGGCGCGACGCGGTCCTTCGGCGCACCATCGTCGACAAGGGCTGCGAGTTGCCGGACGGTTTCTGCGCCGGCGTCGACCCCGGGCGGGACAGCGTGCGGTTCCACGTGACCGAACGTGGCATCTGCCTGGTGACGGCGGGCATGTTGGCGGGCTGCTGACGGCGCATTCCTGGCGTCGGCATGGGCGAGCGTGAGCCACCCGGCGCGCAGCTTGATGCGCATCAAGGTGCAGAGGCGCGCTTGGCCCGGTGCGCCATGCTGGCAGACCCGACACGCGCTGCGAGGACCCCATGACCACCCGTACCCCATTCGCCTACCTGCCAGGCTGACCTTGCCCCTGGGAGCAGCTTTGGGGCGCGAGAGGGAGGTGGCGAAGGGGCGCTCCGTGCGACCCGGCATCGAGGTCGGCGTCTGCGGCGATCACCGCAGGCCCGACCGGGTCAATCCGCCGCAGGGGCCTTGCGCAAAGGGCCGCACGGATCCGAAGCGCGCAATTCACGGATCGCCTCCCGCAGGTCGCCCGCCCAGGCCCGGCGTTCCCGCCCTTCGGCGGTCTGCGGCGCACCGAACACCACGTCGGCGAGCACCGCCTGTGCCGAGAGCGTGCGCCACAGGGAGCCGATCAGCGTCTCGTCGCCGATGTAGCTCATGGCCTGGCTGTTGTCGCCCGTCGCCGGGTCGACATAGCGCAAGGCCACCGGCTGCACCGGCGCATCTGCCGCAATGGCTGCCTGGATCAGGTTGGCGTGAAAGGGCAGCAGGTCATGGCCGTCACCCGTGGTTCCTTCGGGGAAGACCGCCAGGATGTCGCCGTCCTTGAGCGCCTTCGCCATGTGGTGCACCACCCGCAGGGCATCGCGGCGGGACTCGCGCTGGATGTACAGCGTGCCCGCGCCCGTGGCCAGGATGCCCACCAGCGGCCAGCGCCTCACATCGGCCTTGGACACAAAGCGGCAATGGTGGGCCGCATGCAGCACCACGATGTCGAGCCAGGAGATATGGTTGGCCACCAGCAGCAGGGGGCCCTGCACCGGCACCGGACCGCGGATGCGCAACTGCACGCCCAGCAGCTGCACCAGAGCGCTGGCCCAGGCCTGCACGCGCAGGTCGCGCTGCGCCTGGGGCAGGCGCGGAAAGCGAAACACGATCTGCGCCAGTCCCGCGACAGCATGGCCCACCACCCGGGCGGCCCGCCTGAGCGCACGCGCCGTGCTCACCCCGTGTAGGCGACGTGCCCGCCGACCACCGTGCAACGCACCCGGCCATGCAGCTCATGCCCCCCGAACGGAGAGTGCTTGCCCTGGCTGCGCAGGTTCTGCGCGCTGACGGTCCAGGCGGCCTCGGGATCGAAGATGCACAGGTCGGCCATCCGGCCGACCTCCAGCCGGCCCGCGCCGGACGGCGTGGTGCCGGCTGCGCCATGGGCTCCCAGCACCCCGGCAGGCCCCGAGGTGAGCACCTGCAGGGCGCGCTGCAGCCCCGCACCGCCGGTGCCGGCCCACTTGAGCGCCAGCGACAGCAGCAGTTCCACGCCGGTGGCGCCCGGTTCGCTCTCGGCGAAGGGCAGGGTCTTGCCGTCCTCGGTGACAGGACAGTGGTCGGAGACCAGGGCATCGATGGTGCCGTCGGCCAGCGCAGC
Source organism: Burkholderiaceae bacterium (assembly GCA_044348035.1). GTDB lineage: Bacteria > Pseudomonadota > Gammaproteobacteria > Burkholderiales > Burkholderiaceae_C > CAISIP01. Next base: position 1,360 of record JBIKTP010000213.1, on the reverse strand, counting down.
GCGGATGGCGTCGCGGTCGCGCTGCTGGCGCAGCGGCGGGTTGAGGCGCGCGCGGCTGTCGAAATAACCGATGTCGTGGTCGATGAGGTGCAGGGAGTTGATGCTGACATCACAGCTCAGGGCCAGCCCCTGCGCCCGGGCCTGGCGCACCAGGGCGATGCCCGCCGCACTGCTCAGGCGGCACAGGTGCACCCGCGCGCCGGTGGAGCGCATCAGCTCGACGATGGTGTGGATGGCAATGGTCTCCGCCGCCACCGGCACACCACTGAGGCCCATGCGCGTGGCCAGCGGACCACTGGCCACCACGCCGGTGCCCAGGTCGCGGTCCTGCGGGCGCAACCAGACGCAGTAACCAAAGGTGCTGGCGTACTGCAGCGCGCGCAACAGCACCTGGGTGTTGCGCAGGGGCACCTCGGCCTGGCTGAAGCCGATGCAACCGGCCTGCGTGAGCTTGACCATCTCGGTGAGCACCTCGCCCTTCAGGCCGCGGGTCAGTGCGCCCAGCGGAAAGACCCGCGCCTGGTGCAGCTTGCCCGCGCGAAAGGTGAGCATCTCGACCAGGCCGGGCTCGTCCAGCACCGGGTCGGTGTCCGGCAGGCAGACCAGGCTGGTCACGCCACCGGCCACCGCGGCGGCCATCTCGGACTCCAGCATGCGGGCATGTTCATGGCCAGGCTCGCGCAGCCGCACAGCCAGGTCGACGAGACCCGGCGCCACGATGCAGCCGCCGGCGTCGATCACCCGCGCGCCCGGCGCTGCTTCTGCCAGCATGCCGACCGCAGAGACCCTGCCATCGGCCACGGAGACATCGGTGGTCTGGTCAAACCCGCTGGCCGGGTCGATCACCCGCCCGCCGCGTATCAGTAGTTGTGTCATCGCCTCACGCCTCGTTGCCGGCCACGATGCCCATCACGGCCATGCGCACCGCGATGCCGAAGGTGACCTGCGGCAGGATCACGCTCTGCCGCCCGTCGACCACCGCCGAATCGATCTCGACACCGCGGTTGATCGGGCCCGGGTGCATCACGATCGCGTCGGGCTTGGCCAGCTGCAGCTTTTCGTCGGTCAGGCCGTAACGCATGAAGAACTCCTGCGCGGATGGCAGCAATGCGCCGCTCATGCGCTCGTTCTGCAGGCGCAGCATGATGACCACGTCGCAGTCCCTGATGCCCTCTTCCAGCGAATGGCAGACCCGCACACCCATCTGCGCCAGATCGGCCGGCACCAGGGTCTTGGGGCCGACCACCCGCACCTCGGCGCAGCCCAGGGTGGTGAGCGCATGGATGTCGGAGCGCGCGACCCGTGAATGCAGCACGTCGCCGACGATGGCCACGGTCAGGTTGGAGAAGTCCTTCTTGTA
>JBIKTP010000212.1:0-5151 GCA_044348035.1 Burkholderiaceae bacterium | reverse complement strand
CGGTTGGGGAATGACAAGCCCGCCACGGTCACCGGATCACGCTCCAGGGCGCGGGTGTAGGCCCAGGCCAGCGGCGTGCGCTGGGTACAGGCCAGCGCGTCCAGGGTCAGTTCATGGGCTGTTTCTGCGTCCAGGCCGAACAGGAAGGGCCGGGCCAGTGCGTAGGGGAGGAGCGACATCGGATAATGGGAGTTCTTTCACCCATTGTCCCAAAAAGCGGCTGAGTGCCCGCCTCCCACTCTCTTCCCATGCTGACCCAAGACGATCTCAAGACCATGGTGGGCCAGGCGGCCCTGCGCTACGTTGTTCCCGGTGAACTGGTGGGGGTCGGCACGGGCTCCACGGTCAACAAGTTCATCGAGGCCCTGGCCAGCCTGCGGGACCGCATACCCGGAGCCGTGTCCAGTTCGCAGGCGAGCACTGAACGGCTGGAGGCACTGGGCATCCGCGTGCTGGACTGCAACGCGGTCGAGCGCCTGGCGGTCTATGTCGACGGGGCCGACGAGATCGACCCGCAAGGCTGCATGGTCAAGGGAGGTGGCGCAGCCCTGACGCGAGAGAAGATCGTGGCCGCGCAGTCCGACCGTTTCATCTGCATCGCGGACGAGTCCAAGCTGGTGTCGACGCTGGGCCGGTTTGCCATTCCGGTGGAGGTGATCCCGATGGCCGCGCGGCGCATCATGCGCCAGTTCGCAGAACTTGGCGGGCGGGCCAGCCTGCGCCTGCGCGACGGCCTGCCGCTGCGCACCGACAACGGCCAGTACATCCTCGATGTGTCCGGCCTGCAGATCGTCGACCCGCCAGGATTCGAGTCGATGGTCAACCAGTGGCCAGGGGTGGTGACGGTCGGGGTTTTTGCCCACCAGAGGGCCGACGTCTGCCTGCTGGCGACACCTCAGGGTGTCAACACGATGACCTTCCCCGCGACCGGGAAGCGTGGCGCGGATGCCCGGGCCGCAGGCGCCACGTGCCAGGCCCTCAGAACTTGATGCCGAGCGGATTGGACGGGTTGGGTTCGTTGGTTTCCGGTGTGTCGGTCCGGTTTTCGGGGGTTTCCTTTTCCTGCTCCCGTCCTGCTGATTCCTCCGGCTTGGGCGCCGGCGGTTTCTGCACGACAACCAGTGGCCGCGCTGCCGGCGAACGGTAGTTCTGCGGCAGTATGGACGAGGCCGGGTAGTTGGCCGCGTTCAGGAACTGCGTCCATTCGGCCTCGGAGAACCCCTTGATCTTTTGTGCTCCGATGGTCAGGAAAGGCAGGCTGCTGGCACCACTGAGCCGCTGCAGGGCTTCGGCATCCTCCGGTGTGCTGACGGTGTACTCGTTGAACGGAATGCCCCGGCTCTGCAGCAGGATGCGCCCCGAATTGCAGGGCGCGCAGGCCGCGCCGGCCGCGCCGGCGTAAAGTGTGACCGGGTACCGCGCCACCACCTGGCGAAGCTCGAAGGGCAAAACCGCATCGCCAGGTCCGGCAACCGGTCGGCCACCTGACGTCGTGGTGCTGGCTTTCGTGGCGTCGTTCGGGGGTTTGTCGGAAAAGGTCACCCTGCCATCGGGGCCGACGATCCGGTAGATGGTCTGCGCAGCGGCAAGACTGCACGCGGTGCCCAGCACCAGGCCCCAGGCCGCGGACCTCCAGAACATGCTCGACACTGTCATGATTTCATCCCTTTCCTGCGGTGCTGGCGGGCGCCGCCATGCCTTGATGCCGAAGCAGGGCATCCAGTTGGGGCTCTCGCCCCCGGAACGCCTTGAACGATTCCATGGCCGGACGGCTGCCGCCCGCTTCCAGGATCGCGCGCCGGTATTTTCTTCCGGTTTGCGGATCGGGCAGACCCTGGGCGTCCGCAGACTCCTCGAAGGCGGCATACGCATCGGCACTCAGAACTTCTGCCCACTTGTAGCTATAGTAGCCTGCCGCGTAACCGCCGGCAAATATGTGGCTGAAGGTGTTGGCTGTCCTGCTCCAGGCGGGGGGCTGCACCACCGCCACTTCCTGGCGCACCTTGAGCAACAGGTTCATCACGTCCACCGGGGGCGATGCCTCGGCGTGCAGCAGCATGTCGAAAAGTGCAAATTCGATCTGTCGCAGCGTCTGCATGCCACTCTGGAAGTTGCGCGCAGCCAACATCTTGTCGAACAGGGCCCGCGGCAAGGCCTCGCCGGTATCGACATGCGCAGTCATGTGGCGAAGCACGGGCCATTCCCAGCAGAAGTTCTCCATGAACTGGCTGGGCAATTCCACGGCATCCCATTCGACGCCGCTGATACCCGACACCTGGCGCTCGCTCACCTGGGTCAGCAGGTGGTGCAGGCCATGGCCGAACTCATGGAACAGGGTGATCACGTCGTCATGCGTCAGCAGTGCCGGTCTGGCCACCCTGCCCTGCACGATACCCTCGGCGAAGTTGCACACCAGGTGGGCCACCGGCGTCTGCAGGGCATGGGAGTCCGGCCGCAACCAGCGGCTGCGGACGTCGTCCATCCAGGCGCCGCCACGTTTGCCGCTGCGCGCGCCGGGGTCGAGGTAGAACTGCCCGATCAGGTGAGCGGCTGTGCCATCTGCCGGCCGGGATTCGATGCGGTAGAAGTGCACGCCCGGGTGCCATACGGGTGCTTCATCCGGGCGGATGACGACGTCAAAGAGCGTCTCGACGATCTTGAACAGGCCAGCGAGCACCTTGGGCAGCGGGAAGTACAGCTTGACTTCCTGCTCGCTGAAGGCAAAGCGGGCCTCCTTCAGTTTCTCGCTCAGGTACGGGAAGTCCCAGGCCTGGGGGTCGGCCAGCGAAAACTGGTCCCGAGAGAAGGCGCGCAGGTCCGCCAGATCCTGCTCGGCGAATGGCCGTGCCCGGGCGGCCAGGTCGCGCAGGAAGTCGATGACCTTCTGCGGGTTGTCGGCCATCTTGGGTTCGAGCGACAACTCGCCGAAGTTGCGAAACCCCAGCAGCGCGGCCTCTTCCTGGCGCAGGGCCAGAATTTCCTGGATCAGGGCGGAATTGTCGAACTGGCGCAAATCTTCCGGCGCCTGGTCAGAGGCCCGCGTGGCATAGGCCCGGTAGAGTGTGTGGCGCAGTGCGCTGCTGTCGGCGAACTGCATCACCGGCAGATAGCAGGGCATCTTCAGTGTCAGGCGGTAGCCCTCGCGTTGTTCGGCCAGGGCTGCCGCGCGGGCGGTCTCGAGAACATCCGAAGGGATCCCGGCCACCTCGCTTTCAGCCGCGAAATACGCGAACTTGTCGGTGGCGTCGAGCGCGTTCTCGCTGAACTTCTGGCTCAGTTCGGCCTGACGCTCCTGGATGGCGGCAAATCGCTCTCGGGCCGCGCCTGTCAGTTCTGCGCCACCCAGCACAAAATCGCGCAGCGCGTTCTTGCGGGCCTGCAGCTGTTCCGCGTTCAGTCCGGATGGGTCCATGGCCTTGTACTTCGCGTACAGGCGTTCGTCGGCGCCCAGGCGGGTCCAGAACTCGGTGACCCTGGGCAGACTGGCGTTGTAGGCAGCGCGAAACTCGGGTGTGTCCGCGACGCTGTTGAGGTGGCTGACCGCCCCCCACGAGCGGCCCAGCCGCTCCGTGGCCACATCCAGCACGGCGGCCATCTGCTGCCAGTCGGCGGGGAAGTCTGGTCCTGCCACGGTTTCGAGCGCTGCATTGCACTGGTCCAGCAAGGCATCTACCGCAGGACCGACATCGGCTGCGGTGATCTTGTCGAAGCGCGGAAGGTCGGCGGTGGCGAGCAATGGGTTCATTGGCAGGTGGCGGGTGGTTTGTTGAGGAGGGCAGCCGGTGCAGACAGAAGCCCGGTAGAGATGCGGCGCCCCGGCGGCTTTTAAAGGCCGGCAGCCCGTTGTGCCGACTCCAGCGTGTTCACGAGCAACATCGTGATGGTCATCGGTCCCACACCCCCAGGCACCGGCGTGATGTAGCCTGCGACCTGGCGCACTCCATCAAAATCGACGTCGCCGCACAGCTTGCCATGGTCGTTGTGGTTCATGCCGACATCGATCACGATCGCGCCGGGCTTGACCATGTCTGCCGTCAGGATATTGCGCCGCCCGACTGCTGCCACGACTACATCCGCCCGCAGCGTGTGGGACTTCAGGTCCACCGTGGCGCTATGGCAGATGGTGACGGTGGCGTTCTGCTGCAGCAGCATCAGGGCCATGGGTTTGCCGACGGTGTTGCTGCGTCCGATCACGACCGCATGCATGCCCCGCAGCGACACTCCGGTGGAGGCGATCATCTTCATGCAACCATAGGGCGTGCAGGGGTTGAAGCCCTGCGCATTGGTCATGACCTGGCCGGCGCTGAGCGTGGAATAACCGTCCACATCCTTGCTGGTCGCGATGGTTTCGATCACCTTGTGCGGATCGATGTGGCGGGGCAGGGGCATCTGGACCAGGATGCCGTGGATGCGCGGGTCGGCATTGAGCGCGCGGATCCTGGCCAGCAAGGCGTCCTCGGACAGATCGGCGTCGTACTTCTCGAACACTGAATGCAGGCCGGAGTCGTGGCAGGCCTTGATCTTGTTGCGCACATAGACCTGGCTTGCGGGGTCCTCGCCGACCAGGATCACCGCCAGGCCGGGTTGCACGCCGAGCTCGGTGAGATGGGCGGCTCGCATCGCCACGTCGGCACGCAATTGGCGCGACAGCGCGATGCCGTCGATGATCTGGCCGGGGGCAGGTGGGTTCATGGTCGGAGTCTGGGATTCAGTGATCACATGGTGTGCCCGGTTGCAGACACGACGCGGATCAGGGTTTGGTGGCGTTCTGTCCGAGTGCGATCTTGAGCAGGTCGGCGACGGTGTTCGCGTTGAGTTTTTCCATGATGTTGGCGCGGTGCGCCTCGACCGTCTTGATGCTGATGCCCAGGTCGTCGGCGATCTGCTTGTTCAGCCGGCCGGCGACTATGCGTTCGAGCACCTGCGACTCGCGCAGGGTCAGCTTGGACAACAGTGCGTCACGGTTGGCAGCCACCTGGTGCTCTGCGAAGGACCCCTTGGCGTGCTCCAGCATGCGCTCGACCAGCCCCACGAGCTGGTCTTCCTTGAAGGGTTTCTGGATGAAGTCCATCGCCCCCTTTTTCATGGTGTCCACTGCCATCGGCACGTCGCCGTGGCCCGTGATAAACACGACCGGCAGCGGCGAGTTGT
>JBIKTP010000211.1:0-5153 GCA_044348035.1 Burkholderiaceae bacterium | reverse complement strand
CGGCAAGGAACTGGTGGCCCGCGCGCTGCACAAGCATTCGCCACGCGGTAGCGCCGGCAACAACGGTCCTTTCGTGGCGATCAACACCGCCGCCATTCCGAAGGATCTGCTCGAGAGCGAACTGTTCGGCCACGAGCGCGGAGCGTTCACCGGCGCCCAGACCATGCGGCGCGGCCGCTTCGAGCAGGCTGATGGCGGCACCCTGTTCCTCGACGAGATCGGCGACATGCCCTTCGACCTGCAGACCCGCCTGCTGCGTGTCCTCAGCGACGGGCATTTCTACCGGGTCGGGGGCCACACGGCTGTCAAGACCAATGTGCGCGTGATCGCCGCCACCCACCAGGACCTGGAGCAACGGGTGCGAGAGGGCGCGTTCCGCGAAGACCTCTTTCACCGCCTCAACGTGATCCGCCTGCGCCTGCCCGCACTGCGCGAGCGCCGCGAGGACGTTCCCATGCTGACCCGGCATTTCCTGGCGGTGAGCGCCGTGCAGCTGGGCATCGAGCCCAAACGCATCACCGACCAGGCGCTGGCCCGCCTGGGCCACTTTGCCTTCCCTGGCAACGTGCGCCAGCTGGAGAACATCTGCCATTGGCTCACGGTGATGGCGCCTGCGCAGGTGATCGAGCCCAAGGATCTGCCGCCCGAGGTCCTGGCAGCATCGGATGGTGGGCCCGCGCCGGCATCCGCTCAGCCGCCGGCGACGCCGGCCGGGATGACCGAGCCGACGCCATTTGCCGCACTGGCCGGGGCGGTGGCGCCGGGTGTGTTCGCCGATGGCGGACTGGTGATCCAGACACCGACCGACGCGCCTGCGGCACCCTGGGAGCGGTCCCTGGGCGACGAGGCACTGGAGTTGCTGGTGGCGGGCAAGCCCGATGTCTGGGACGTGCTGACGCGGCGATTCGAAGCACGCCTGATAGAGGCCGCACTGCTGGTGACCAAGGGCCGGCGCATCGAGGCAGCGCAGAAGCTCGGCATCGGACGCAACACCATCACCCGCAAGATCCAGGAACTCGGCCTGGATTGATCCCCCGGCTCAGGGGGCGAGTTCCAGCACCACCGGCGTGTGGTCGCTGGGCCGCTCATTCTTGCGCGGAGTCTTGTCGATTACGCATGCGCGCACCGACGGCAGGAGCGCCTGGCTCACCAGCACATGGTCGATGCGCATGCCACGGTTGCGCCGGAAGGCGAAGTCGCGGTAATCCCACCAGCTGAAGCTTTTTGGCGGCTGCGGGAACAAGCGATGGGCGTCGCTCAGACCCAGCGCCACGAGGGCGCGCAACTGGTAGCGTTCTTCTTCGGTGCAGTGGATGGTGTCCTTCAGGCCCACCGGGTCCCACACGTCGTCGTCGTCGAAGGTGATGTTGTAGTCGCCCATCAGCACCAGCCGGGGATGCTGCTCCAGTTCGGTGCGAACCCATTCGCGCAGGGCCTTGAGCCAATGCATCTTGTACTCGAACTTGTCGCTGCCGGGTTCCTGGCCATTGGGGAAGTAGGCGCCGATCACCCGGATGCCCTCGACGGTTGCCGTGAGCACCCGTGCCATGTCGTCTTCGAAGCCGGGGATGTTGCGCACGACCCCGGTGGCCTCCGTCCGGGTGATGAGTGCCACGCCGTTGTAGGTCTTCTGCCCGAACCATTTCGCCTGGTAGCCGGCCGCGAGGAACTCCGCGGCGGGGAACTTGTCGTCGGTCATCTTGATTTCCTGCAGGGCCAGCACGTCCACCGGATGGGCGGCCAGCCATTGCAGCACCTGGGGCAGGCGCACCGTAAGCGAGTTGATGTTCCAGGTGGCCAGTTTCATGGGGTGTCCAGGCATGCGGTTGTTCCGATTCAGCAGCCCTGACCGGGCGCACTTGGGGTCTTCTGGACGGTGACGACATCGAACGCCAGGCCGCTGGCTGCCACATGGGACTCGCGCCCGGTTTCGGCCCAGTCTTCGCCCAGCGCGGGTGCATGCGCATCGCCGTCCACGGTAAGGTCCAGCTCGGTGATCACCGCGCGTGTGGCCACGGGCTCGGCCAGCCGGTACAGCTCGGCACCACCGATGACCCATACCTCGGCCGGTTCCGGACGCTGCTGGCCGGCCACATGCAGTGCATCGACCAGGCTGTGGGTAGGTTGGGCTCCGTCAGCGTGCCAGTCGGCCTGCCGGGTCACGACGATGTTGCTGCGCCCGGGCAGCGGTCGAAACCGTGGCGGCAGGGAGTCCCAGGTCTTGCGGCCCATGATCACCGGGCTGCCTGCGGTGACCCGCTTGAAGTGCGCCAGGTCTTCCGGCAGGTGCCAGGGCATGGTGCCGTCACGGCCGATCACGCCGTTGCGTGAGCGGGCAAAGATCAGGTTGACGCGCATGCTGCAGCCGCAGGCAGGATCAGACGGCCACCGGCGCGGGAATGGCCGGGTGGCATTGGTAGTTCTGCACCTCGAAGTCGTCGAAGGCGTAGTCGAAGATCGAGGCCGGACGGCGGCGTATGTGCAGCTGCGGGCTCGCGAAGGCCGCGCGCGACAGCTGCAGTTCCACCTGCGCATGGTGGTTGCTGTAGATGTGGCAGTCGCCCCCGGTCCAGATGAAGTCGCCGACCTCCAGGTCGCACTGCTGCGCCACCATGTGGGTCAGCAGCGCATAGCTGGCGATGTTGAACGGCACACCCAGGAAGATGTCGGCACTGCGCTGGTAGAGCTGGCAGCTCAGGCGCCCCTCGGCCACATAGAACTGGAAGAACGCATGGCAGGGCATGAGGGCCATCTTGTCCAGGTCGGCCACGTTCCAGGCGCTCACGATGATGCGGCGGGAGTCGGGGTTGGTCTTGAGGGTCTGCATCACCTGCGCGATCTGGTCGATGTGCCCGCCGTCCGGCGTCGGCCAGCTGCGCCACTGCACCCCATAGACCGGGCCGAGGTCGCCGTCGGGCCGCGCCCATTCGTCCCAGATCGTGACACCGCGCTCCTTCAGCCACAGGTTGCTGGACGAGCCGCTGAGAAACCACAGCAGCTCCTGGATGATGGAGCGCAGGTGCACCTTCTTGGTGGTGACCAGCGGGAACCCGTCCTGCAGGTTGAAGCGCATCTGGTAGCCGAACACGCTGCGCGTGCCTGTGCCGGTGCGGTCGGTCTTTTGCACGCCGTGCTGGTGCACATGGCGCATCAAGTCCTCGTAGGGGGTGCGGATCGGGGCGGTCATCGGGCGGCGGTGGGGTGGTCGTCGTGAGTATAGGCACTGATGCCCGTGGCGCTCAGCAGCAGCGTGCGGTCGGCGCGGGCGGCAGCTGCCTGGGAGTGGGTCACCAGGACCAGCGACGCGCCATGGCTGCGGGTCTGTGCCACCAGCGCATCCATCACCAGCGTGGCGGTCTGCGGGTCGAGGTTGCCGGTGGGCTCGTCGGCCAGCAGCAGGGAAGGGCCATGCACCAGCGCCCGGGCGATGGCCACGCGCTGCAGCTGCCCGCCGCTGAGCTGCTGCGGCAGCCGCCCGGCCAGGCCCTGCAGGCCGACCGACTCCAGCATGGCCTGCACCCGCGCGTCGGTCTGCGGCTTGTTGTGCTGGCCCAGGAGCAGCAGCGGCAGGCCGACGTTTTGCGCCACATCCAGATGCGGCAGCACATGGAAGGCCTGGAACACGAAGCCCACGTGCTGGCGGCGCAGCAGTGCGCGCGCGGTGTCGGACAGGGTGCCGATGTCCACGCCGTCGAACAGCACCCGGCCGGCGCTCCAGGTGTCGAGCCCGGCCATGCAGTTGAGCAGCGTGGACTTGCCCACGCCCGACTCGCCGACGATGGCGACGAACTCCCCCCTGGCCACCGTGAGGTCGACCTGCTCGAACACGGTCAGGTCGCCGTAGGACTTGCGCAGCTGCTCGATCTGCAGCGTCATGGTGTCAGGCCCAGCCGATGGGTGAGTGCCAGCAGCTGCGCCAGCGCGTCGGGCGCGTCGCAGGCCACGACATGGCGCTGTGGCATCGAGCGCAACCAGGTGATCTGCCGCTTGGCGAGCTGGCGGGTGGCGGCGATGCCGCGCGCGCGCAGCTCGGGCATCGGGAAGGCGCCATCCAGGGCCTCCCAGGCCTGGCGGTACCCCACGCAGCGCATCGCCGGCAGCTCGGCATGCAGGTCGCCGCGTGCGCGCAGGCCGCGCACCTCGTCCAGCAGGCCCTCGTGCAGCATGGTGTCGAAGCGCAGGGCGATGCGCTCGTGCAGCCAGGCCCGGTCGGCCGGCTCCAGCGACACCAGCGGCATTGCGGCGAGCGCCTGGGTCGGTGCCCCCGTGCGCGGCGATTGCTGGAAGCTGCTGATCGGCGCCCCGGACACCCGGTAGACCTCCAGGGCCCGCTGGATGCGCTGGCTGTCCGCAGGCGCCAGGCGCTGCGCGGTCACCGGGTCCACCTGCGCGAGCAGGGCATGCATCGCCGGCCAGCCCTTGCATGCGGCCTCTTGCTCCAGCGCGGCGCGAACAGCGGGGTCGGCCGCCGGCATGGCATCGATGCCGTGCAACAAGGCCTTGAAGTACATCATCGTGCCCCCCACCAGCAGCGCGAGCCGGCCACGCTGGTGGATCTCCTGCACCAGCCGCTGGGCATCCTTGACGAACTCGGCGGCGCTGTAGGCATGCAGGGGGTCGCGGATGTCGATCAGGTGGTGCTGCACGCGCGCCAGTTCGCTGGCCGTGGGTTTGGCAGTGCCGATGTCCATGCCACGGTACACCAGCGCCGAGTCGACGCTGATGATTTCACAGGGGATGCGCGCGGCGATGGCCAGCGAGGCCGCCGACTTGCCGGATGCCGTGGGGCCGGCAAGGGCCAGGCAACGGGGCGCCGTCATCGTGTCTGCTCTGCGGCGCCGTTGCGCGCGGGTTCGCCATGGCGCTGAACCAGGATCCAGCCGGACAGCGCGATCAACACGCTCCAGAACCAGATGCCCTGGGTCAGCGGCAACACGCTGCCGTCCATGTGGCTGCCCAGCCAGGTGCCCATCAGGAAGGCCGCCAGCATCATCACCATGCCGTTGAGCGCCGAGGCTGCTCCGGCTGCCTGCGGGAACGGACCCACGGCTCCGCTCTGGCCGCAGGCCTGGTGCACGCCATGCGCCAGCATGAACAGGTAATACGGCAGCATGATGAACCACGCGCCATGGGCACCGCCGGCCAGGCCGGTG
>JBIKTP010000210.1:0-5163 GCA_044348035.1 Burkholderiaceae bacterium | reverse complement strand
GCCCGCAAATGAACAACCGCCCCCTTTTGGCCACCGGGAAGATTGATTTCTTGATGGCGGGCAACCTGCTGCTGAGCTTCGACAACGTGAAAAACGGTGTGCCTACCGTGGTGATAGCCGCGATTTTCCAGAAAGACCCGCAGGCGATTTTTGCCCACCCCGGGCAGGGTTACGACAAGTTTTCGGACCTGACCAAAGCGCCCACCGCCTTCATCAGCAAAGACGGCCAGTTCAGCTTCTGGCAATGGATGAAGGCCGAGCACGGCTTCAAGGACGAACAACTCAAACCCTATGTTTTCAACGTCGGGCCGTTCATGGCCGACAAAAAATCGGTGCAGCAGGGCTATAGCATCAGCGAGCCGGTGAGTCTGAGGGCGCAGGGCTTTGATCCCGTGGTCCACCTGCTGGCCGACAACGGCTTTTCGACCTACAGCACCACGATCGAAACCCGCGCCGAGCTGGTGCGGACCAAACCCGAGATGGTGCAGAAGTTTGTCGATGCCTCGCTGATCGGCTGGTACAACTACCTGTACGGCGACAACAAGGCCGCCAACGAGATGATCAAGAAGGCCAACCCGGAAGCCACCGATGCCAATATTGCAGGCGGCATCGAGCTGATCAAGAAGCTCAACATCATCGACAGCGGCGAGGCGCTGACCAGCGGTATTGGCGCGATGAACACCGCGCGCGTCAAGGACTTCTACGACAAAATGGTCAAGGCAGGTTTGTACAAGCCGGGCGATGTGGATCTGAGCAAGGTGGTGACCACCCAGTTCGTGAACAAGAAGGTCGGCATGGACATCAAGGCCAGGGCCGGTGTGAAGTGACAGGCGACAAGTCGTTTGAAGACCCTGGTCGTTTATTGCCATCCGAACCCGCAGAGTTTCAGCGCGGCGCTGTACGGCGTCACCGTTGAAGCCTTCCAGGCGCGCGGTGATGAACTGCGCTGCCTTGATTTGTACCTCGAAGGTTTCCAGCCGATCCTGACGAGGGAAGAGCGCGAAGCCTATCTGGTGAATCCAGGGCTCATCGAGCAGCGTGTGCAGCCCCATGTGGATGCGCTGAAGTGGGCAGAGCATCTGGTGTTCGTCTTCCCCATCTGGTTTTACGGCCCACCCGCCATGCTCAAAGGCTGGCTGGAACGCGTGTGGCTTCCGGGTGTGGCGTTTTTGCCGCCGCCACAAAGGGGCAAGGCTGCCGTGCCGGGTCTGCGCCACATTCAGCGCTTGAGCGTCATCACCCACGGCGGCGCGCCCTGGTGGTGGCTGAAGCTCATGGGCGACCCGGCAAAGAAACTGTTCATGCGTGGTTTGCGGGCGCTGATGGCCAAAAACTGCAAGACCACATGGCTGCAACTGCACAACATGAACAACGTGACGCGGGCTGACTGCGATGCATTCATCGGTAAAGTCTCCACCACCTTGAAAGCAATGTGAACCTGCCGACAGGCGCGGCCATGGCCAACTCTTCTGCTGCCAAATGTGTCGGTAACACACTGTCGAGGCAGAAGGCGGGTAAGTGGAGGGCGACTTCCTGCTACTGCAGTATTTCAGAGACCTGCGCCATTACCCGGTTTACAGCCGGGTTCGCGGTCCGCCTGCCGCAGCGAGACATGGCACCCGGATGATGTTCTACCCCCATGTGCTCCAGGTTCTGGCTGATCTGCACCCCCCTCTTGCCAACGCCACGTTCAAACCCGTGTCCGAGATCGTGAAAACTGGAACCACCATGGCCTTGGACAGCACCGCAAGGCACCGCCCGACAAGCCCCACTCACATGCCCCAGCGCAACGCAGCCGTGTGCACTGGCGCATCCCACAGCGCAAGCATCTCGGTGTCCACAGCCGAGACGGTGATCGAGCAGCCGGCCATCTCCAGCGACGTGACATACGACCCGGTGAGGTAACGCGCCACCTTGATGCCGCTTGCAGCCAGCACTTTGCGCGCCGCGTTGACCATCAGGTACAGCTCCAGCATAGGGGTTCCGCCAAAGCCGTTCACAAGCAGGATCACCTCCTGGCCCGCTCCAAGATCGAGGTCTTTCAAAATGGCGGATGTCAGCTCCGCCGCGATCGTGTCGGCGCTGGCCAATGGCACGCGGCGGCGGCCGGGCTCACCGTGGATACCCACGCCAACCTCCATCTCGCCTGCGTTGATATGAAACGTCGGAGAACCCGCTGCGGGCACGGTGCACGAGGTCAAGGCCACGCCCATCGAGGCAGTGGCCTTGTTGACTGCATCTCCGAGCACCTTCAACTGGCGCAGGCTGTCACCACGCTCGGCCGCGGCGCCAACGATTTTTTCAACCACCAGGGTGCCCGCCACACCGCGCCTGCCGGTGGTGTGGGTCGAATTCTCGACAGCCACATCGTCGTTGACGATGACGGTTGCATTGTCCTGGTCCAGCATCTCGGCGGCCATCTCGAAATTCATCATGTCGCCGGAGTAGTTTTTCACGATGAACAACACGCCGGCGCCGCCATCGACGGATTGCGCCGCGTTCAGCATCTGGTTGGGAGTCGGGGAAGTGAATATTTGTCCCGGGCAGGCGGCATCCAGCATGCCGTGTCCGACAAACCCGGCGTGCAAGGGCTCATGGCCAGCGCCCCCGCCGGAGATCAGCGCCACCTTGCCCGGTCTGGTGGTTTTTCGCCGCACGAATTCATGCTCGGCTCCAAGCGCGACGATGTCGCCATGCGCCGCGACAAAGCCGTCCAGCGACTCGGTGAGGATGTTGTCCACGTGATTGATGAGTTTTTTCATGGTGCGTCTCGGGTAACAGGTGCAGGGTGGGTTGAATGTCTTGGGCGGTGGTGATGTCGCGGCTGGTTCAGGTCGGTTGCAAGCTGTCGCAAATCGCGCCGATGATGAGCGCCATGGAGCGCGAGCCCGGATCCACATGGCCTTTGGCCCGATCCCCGAGGAAGGATGAACGACCCCGTGTCGCATCCATGAATGCGGTGGCTGCGGCGCTGTCATATGCACATTGGCGCACCCGTGCCAGCATGCAGTCCCCACCCGACGCCAGCACCTTTTGAACAGGGTCCAGCACGTCGAGCAGCGTTTTCTGGCCCACCTCTGCCTTGCCCAAGCGGGTCAACGCCTCGATCGAGGCGCGCAGGGCTGTCGCCCAGGCTTGCGTGTCGGGATGCGGCGGGAGTTGTTTGCCCAGGGTCATCAGCAGGGTCCCGAACACCGGACCCGACGAACCGCCGATCATGGCGACGCAGGTCTTGCCCATCAGATTCAGCGCGTCGTTCAGGTCAGCGACCTGCAGTTCGGGAAGTTTGGCCTGAATGGCCAGCGATCCGCGCTTCATGTTCAGGCCATGGTCACCGTCACCGATGGCCTGGTCGAGGGCCGTCAGCTCTTCGACATGGTCAATCAGTGTCTGCGTCGCGTTGTGGATGATGTGGTGCAGTGACATGGAAATTGGTGACTCCTGATGGTGTTGCAGCAAATGGCTCAAGCCCGCACCCGCTGGCCGGCCGCGTCGAACCAGAGGCTGTGCAGCGGCTCGACGCGCACGCGGTCGCCAACCGCCAGACCATGGCCTGGCACCGCAGTTGCGATCATGGTGTGCGATGTACCTGTGAGTGCCAGATGGACCAGATTCTGGTCACTCAGGCGTTCGATCCGGCTGACGTTGGCGGTGGCGGTGGCGCTGGCACCGCTTGGGGCAGGCGCGTTGTCCGCGTGCAGTCGGACATGTTCGGCGCGCACCGCCAGGGTCTGCACCTGGATCGGCGCCGCAACTTCCGGAAAAGCAGAGCGCGGCAACAGGTTGATCCGTGGCGAGCCCAGGCGGCTGGCGGCACTGACACTGACCGGATCTTCGTACACCTGCTGTGGTGTACCCAATTGCACCAGTTCCCCATGGTCGAGCACGCCAATGCGGCTGGCCATGGTGAGGGCTTCGACCTGGTCATGGGTAACGTAGAGCATGGTGGCGCCAAGGTCCTGCTGAATGCGTTTGAGCTCCAGGCGCAGGTCGTTGCGCAGCTTGGCGTCAAGCGATGAGAGAGGCTCGTCCATCAGATAGATCTTGGGGTTTCGCACCAGCGCGCGGCCAATCGCCACGCGTTGCATCTGGCCGCCCGACAGCTTGGTCGCGGAATTCTGCAACTTGTCCTCGATACGCAACATCCGGGCGACTTCGGTCACCTTGGCAAGCACCTCGGCCTCCGTGGTTTTGCGCAACGGCGAGCGCAGCGGAAAGGCCAGGTTGTCAAACACGCTCAGGTGCGGGTAGAGCGAATACTGCTGAAACACGAAGGTCACATCGCGCAAGGCCGGCGACAAAGCGGTGACATCCCTCCCGTCGATCGCCACCTGGCCGCTGTCCGGGGCCTCCAGCCCCGCAACCAGGCGCAGGGTGGTCGTCTTGCCGGCACCGCTGGGCCCGAGCAGAACGATGAATTCGCCGCTCCCAACCTCCAGGGTCAGGTTGCGCACCGCCCGGGTTGCGCCAAACGATTTTCCAATATGGGTCAGGCGCAGATCAGCCATGCACGGCTCCCCGCGATGCCGGCACCGAGACCGCGTCGTCGTCACGCGCAGTGCGAATGGCCCGACCGCCGGCCTGGTCAAACAGGGTGACCTGGTGCGCGTCAAACTCCAGCCCGACAGGGTCACCGCGCTTGACGGACGCATTGACGCCCACTTTGGCGCGCAACACGCCACCGTGCGCGGCAGCCAGGGTGACGATCTGGCAATTGCCAAGGTATTCAGTGCCCAGGACTTCGGCCCGGAACGCCGACCCATCGCTCAGCCGGACATGCTCCGGGCGGACCCCATAGGACAACGCGCTCATCGGAACCGCCTCACACAATGCGGGCAGGCCTACCGAGGCCCCACCGATGCTGACCGAAGTAGCGCCGCGCGCCAGTGCGGCCTCGAACGGTATGAAGTTCATGGGGGGTGAGCCCATGAAATCAGCCACAAACATCGAGGCAGGTCGCTCATAGATCTCTTGAGGGGCGCCGAGTTGCTCGATTGCCCCCTGGTTCATGATGGCGATCTTGTCGGCCATCGACATGGCCTCGCGCTGATCATGGGTGACGTACACCGTGGTGGCGCCCAGGCGATCATGCAGAGCGCGCAACTCATCACACATCAGCTCGCGAAACTCGGCGTCCAGCGCCCCCAGGGGTTCATCCATCAT
>JBIKTP010000209.1:0-5166 GCA_044348035.1 Burkholderiaceae bacterium | reverse complement strand
TCTCGGAAGTGGCCGGCTCCAAGATCGACGAAGTCTTCATCGGCAGCTGCATGACCAATATCGGGCACTTCCGGGCGGCGTCGAAGCTGCTCGAGAACAAGCGCGACATACCGGTGAAATTGTGGATGGCTCCTCCCACCAAGATGGACGCCAAGCAACTCAGCGACGAAGGGCACTACGGCGTTCTCGGCACCGCTGGCGCGCGCATGGAGATGCCCGGCTGCAGCCTGTGCATGGGCAACCAGGCGCAGGTCAAGGAGGGGGCCACCGTGTTCAGTACCTCGACCCGCAACTTCCCGAACCGGCTGGGCAAGAACTCCAATGTCTATCTTGGCTCGGCAGAGTTGGCCGCGATCTGCTCCAAGCTCGGAAGGATTCCGACCAAGCAGGAGTACATGGCGGACATGGGCGTTCTGACGGCGGCCAGCAAGGAGGTGTACCAGTACCTCAACTTCGATCGCATCGAGGAATACACCGACGCTGCAAGTTCCGTGAAGGCAGTGGCCACGACTTGAGTACTGCAGCCCGGGCCGCCTGGTCTGCGGTGGCGCTCGCACTGTCGCCGCCCTGTGGGCCCGACGGTGCGCAGTCACCGGCATGATCAACGCGCTTCAATCGATCCCGCTGTCGCTGCAGACGGTCCTGCTGCTCGTTGCCAGCAACGTCTTCATGACGTTTGCCTGGTACGGGCATCTCAGGAACCTGGCAACGGCACCCTGGTACTGGGCTGCCCTCGTCAGCTGGGGCATTGCACTGTTCGAGTACCTTCTGCAAGTGCCTGCAAACCGGATCGGCTTTCAGCAGGCGGGGCTGACGCTGGCCCAGTTGAAGATCATGCAGGAGGTGATCACCCTTTCGGTATTCGTCCCGTTTGCGTTGTTCTACATGGGCGAGTCCCTCAAGTGGGATTACCTCTGGGCCGCACTGTGCATGGTGGGGGCCGTCTACTTCATCTTCAGGAGCGCCTGAGGGATGGTTTTCGGGGCAGTACACGACCCCGAGTCCCCAGCGGCTTCAGCCCGCCTGGAACTCGAACAGCCGCTGAAAACTGAAGGCCAGTGACGACATCAGCACGATCGTTCCCAGGAACATCGACAACACCAGGGCAATGACGGTCAGCCAGGTGGTGTTCCCACCTTTGGCCTCGGGAGAAGCCCCGGGGTTGAAGCGGGAGTTCCAGCGTTGCGTCGCGGTCAGGCCATACACGATGGCCGTCAGCGCGCACCCTGATGCCGTGAATCCGAGCAGGGGAATCAGGGCCCAGCTCAACGCATCGTCCACACCCCATTCCTGCACCCGCCAGACACCGTACAGGCCGAGCAGGCTGGGCACAGGCAGCAACCATGCCCAGGCATCGCGGGGGCCTTTCAGGTAGAAGCGGTGCAAACCCAGCGGACCCCCCAGCAATGCCAACCAGGTGGCTGCTGTCTTGTTTTTCATGTGCGGATGCCCCGAGGAACGGATGTGTTGCCCTGGCCCAGGCTGCGCTGCATCATCACGACGTCGAGCCACTGTTCGAATTTCCATCCGCAGGCCTTCAGGACCCCGGCGGGTTCGAAGCCGACAGCCCGGTGCAGCCCTATCGACCCGGCGTTGGCAGAGTCGCCGATGACGGCGATCATCTGCCTTACGCCAGAACGTTCCGCTGCCGCCAGCAACTCCGCCAGCAAAGCGCGGCCGATCCCGGTGCGGTGTTTTCCAGCTTCCACATAGACCGAGTCCTCCGCCGAGAAACGGTAGGCCGGGCGCGGTTTGAACCAGTTGCAATAGGCAAAGCCGACAACACGGTCGTTGGTTTCGGCCACCAGATAGGGGAGATTGCGCGCCAGGACTTCGGCACGGCGAGTGGCCATGTCCTGGACGTTGGGGGGATCGATTTCAAAGGTGCCGGTGCCCCCCAGCACATGCTGCGCATAGATCGCGGTGATCGCCGTGATGTCGTCCGCACGGCTGGGCCTGATGATGGACATGATTCCCCTCGCTATAATGGAAAGCTTTTCGGCGTGTTGCTGGCCAGGTGGCCATGTTACGTGTCTCAACGCTGAAATAATGGTGGCTAGAAATTCCCACCTCCCCCGAAGGATAAATCATGGTCGTCATTCGACTTGCCCGTGGTGGTGCCAAGGCCCGCCCATTTTTCAACATCGTCGTCGCCGACAAGCGGACGCGTCGCGACGGACGCTTCATCGAGCGCATCGGTTTTTACAACCCGATCGCGACGGCCAACGAAGAGAGCATCCGGATCGCGATGGACCGGCTGACCTATTGGCAAGGCGTGGGTGCCCAGGCTTCTCCGACGGTCGAGCGCCTGATCGGGCAGGCAGCCAAGAAGGCCGCCTGACTGTTGCCATGCGGGGGCGATCCTGACGTCCCCGGGTTCCCATGGTGCACGAACTCGATGTGACCGACATCCCCGAGGATGCCATTGAGGTCGGGCGTCTGGGGGAGGCATGGGGTGTCAAGGGCTGGTTCAAGGTGCTTGCGCACAGCAATGCGCCACAGGCCTTGTACTCCTCGAAGCGTTGGTACCTGATGCCTGCAGACCGCGGCACCAAGGGTTTTGAAGGCAACCGCCTCCTGCGCATCACGGAGGTCAAGGACCATGCGGGCGGCATCGTGGCCAGTGCCCAGACCATCTTGGACCGGTCTGCCGCAGAACTGCTTCGCGGCGCCCGGGTCTTCATCCCCCGGTCCAGTTTTCCCAGTACCGAACCTGATGAGTACTACTGGGTCGATCTGATCGGTCTGGACGTGGTGAACCGGGAAGGACAGAGTCTTGGACGGGTCAAGGAGTTGTTGTCCACCGCGGCGCAGGCGGTCCTGGTCCTGGATTTCGACCATGCCGGTGAACCCGGCGAACGCATGATTCCATTTGTGGCCGCTTACATCGACCATGTTGACCGGATCGGCAAGAAAATCCTGGTGGACTGGCAACCAGACTACTGAGCGGATCCCGGCGCCATGCGCTTCGACATCATTACTTTGTTTCCCGAGATGTTTGCGCCCTTTCTGGTGTCGGGCGTGACGCGCCGCGCGTTCGAGACCGGTGCGGTCGAAGTGAAGGTTGCCAACCCGAGGGACTTTGCAGACGGCAACTACCGGCGCGTGGATGATCGACCGTTCGGCGGCGGGCCAGGCATGGTCATGATGGCTGAACCGCTGCACCGTTGCCTGTCCCAGGTTCGCGCCTCCAGAACAGACGCCCCTGCGGTGGTGCTTTTCTCGCCGCACGGCAGGCCATTGGACCAGTCCATGGTGGCCCACTGGGCCTCCAGCCAGGGGGCCGTACTTGTGTGTGGCCGTTACGAGGGCATTGACCAGCGCTTCGTCGATGCCGAGGTTGACCACGAGATCAGCCTGGGTGACTTCGTGCTTTCCGGCGGTGAGATCGCCGCGATGGCCCTCATCGATGCGGTGGCGCGCATCCAGCCAGGGGTGCTGACCGACCCGGAAAGCCATGTGCAAGACAGCTTCAACAACGGTCTCGACGGTTTGCTGGATTGCCCCCACTACACGCGTCCCGAAGTGTGGCACGGTGTTCGGGTCCCCGACGTGCTGCTTTCTGGCAACCACGCCCTTCTGGCGCGTTGGCGCCGTGATCAGAGCCTGGCGGCAACCCAGCGGCTCCGCCCTGACCTGATTGCTGCGGCAAGGGCGTCCGGGCGCCTGAGTGCCACCGATGAACTGCACCTGCGGACGGTGCAGGGGACCTGATTCCGGCTGCCGCCGCGCGGCTTGTTATACTCGCTGGCTGTCCGATCCTCTGCTCGGCCGCCCCTGATGCATATTTGGGGCACTTGTGCCATGTCGGCACTGGCGCGAGCATGATCATTTGAGGAAACCATGAACCTGATTCAAACCCTTGAGCAAGAGGAAATTGCCCGTCTGGGCAAGACCATCCCTGACTTCGCGCCCGGTGATACCGTTGTCGTCAGTGTCAACGTGGTCGAAGGAAACCGCAAACGCGTGCAGGCCTATGAGGGCGTCGTCATTGCCAAGCGCAATCGTGGCCTGAACAGCGGCTTCATTGTCCGCAAGATCTCCAGCGGCGAGGGCGTCGAGCGCACCTTCCAGACCTACAGCCCGCTGATCGCCGGCATCGAGGTGAAGCGTCGCGGTGACGTCCGCCGCGCGAAGCTCTACTACCTGCGTGACCGCAGTGGCAAGTCGGCCCGTATCAAGGAAAAGCTGGCAGTCAAGAAGGCCGTTGCCGCCTGACACTCAGTGTCTAGAAAGAAGCCGCCCCGCTGCCAGGTTGGGGCGGTTTTTTTTGGTCCGTGACATGGCTGTTCCAGCGCCGTTGACGCCGCTCTCCAAGTTGCCGGATTTCGATCCGCGCAAGGTGCCGGTGCTCGGGGTGGACAATCACCTGCCACCCGTGCCGCAAGGCCATCTCTTGCCGGATGCGCTCCGGCAGAGGTTCCGTGATCCCCCCGTCTGGCAGCCCGAGATCCGCGACGAACCGATCTGGGTCGCGCGTGAACCGGTTCCGGCGTCAGTGCTGATTGCGGTGGTCTTGCGTACTTGTCCGACGGTGCTCCTGACGCAACGTACAGCCCACTTGTCGAGCCATTCCGGTCAGATTGCCTTTCCCGGGGGCAAGCAGGATGCCGAAGACCCCGACATCGTCAGCACGGCCTTGCGGGAGGCCAGCGAAGAGGTGGGCCTGGCGCCAAACCTTGTCCAGGTGATGGGCACGCTGCCCACCTACCGCACAGGCTCGGGCTTCATCATCACCCCGGTGGTGGGCCTGGTCAGCGCGGATTTCTTCCCTGCCCCCAACGCCTTCGAGGTGGAGGAAGTTTTCGAAGTCCCGTTGGCATTCCTGATGGATCCTGCCAACCACCGCAGGCATGTGATCGTCGCCGAAGGCGTGCGCCGCGATTGGCTCTCCATGCCTTATGTGGATGGGCGCGCAGAACGTTTCATCTGGGGCGCCACTGCCGGCATGCTGCGCAATCTTTACCGCTTCCTGCAAGTCTGACATGCGCAGGACCGTGTGAGGTCGCCCCTTGCAGTCGTCTGGCGCCCGGAGGATGTTTGACCTCAGCGCTTATGATTCCGGCATGGGTTTTGTGTCGATTCTCGTTGCGCTGCTGCTGGAGCAGGCCCGGCCGCTGAAGCAGGGCAACGCGGCGCATGGGCTGGCGCGCGCATGGGTGCGCT
>JBIKTP010000208.1:0-5173 GCA_044348035.1 Burkholderiaceae bacterium | reverse complement strand
CTTCTCGCGCGGGTTGGCCTTGTCGGTGACGGTGCGACCGCTGTTGTTGGTCAGCGTGAAATACACCTGCCCGTTGCGGGGGTCGATCGTGCCCCATTCCGGGCGGTCCATGCGGGTGGCGCCCACTCGATCGGCCGCCAGCCGGGTGTTCACCAGCACATCGGCCTGGCTGCTGAAAGTGAACGGGGTCAGCGGACCCTGCCCGAAGACCAGCGGCAGCCACACGCCCGTGCCGTCGTCGTTGAACTTGGCCACGTACAGGGTGCCTTCATCGAGCAGTGCGCCATTGGCCACACCGCGCGCCTTCTGGTACACACCCCTGGAGACGAACTTGTAGATGTACTCGTCGTTCGCGTCGTCACCCGAGTAGCACACCACCGGCTTGCCCTCGATCCCCGGCTGGAACACGACACCTTCGTGCGCGAAGCGTCCCAGTGCTGTGCGCTTGACCGGTGTGCTGGTCGGGTTGAACGGGTCGACTTCGACCATCCAGCCAAAGCCGTTGGCTTCGTTGCGGTAGTCCTGGGTGGCGTCGGCGCCCTTGGCCGTCACGTCGAAACGGGCGAATTCGTCCGCACCGTTGTCGGCCAACTCCCAGCCGTAGCGGGAGGCTGCAGGCCGGCTGTCATTGCTGCGCACGCCATACCGTGATTGCTCGCGGGTGCGGCCACTGGCGTTCACCTTGTTGATGAAGTATCCGGCCCAGTTCTCCTCGGCCATCATGTAGGTGTTCCACGGGGTCACACCATGGGCACAGTTGTTGAGCGTGCCGCGGGTGCGTGTGCCGTCCGGGCTGTGCCGGGTCTTGACGAAGTCGGTCCCGCGCACCGGGCCGCTGATGTTCATCGGCGTCGCGCCGGTGATGCGGCGGTTCAGCCGGCCCGGCACCACGGCCCACTGGCCGTTGGTGCCCTTGCGGACATGCACCACCGACACGCCGTGGGCGTTGACCTCCTTGCTGCATTCGTCTGCCGGGCGGCGACCGTTGACCAGTGCAGGAACGGCATCGCTGCCGAGCTTCTGCCCCACAGCGCGTGCGTGCATGTAACGCGGCTCCACGTACTCATGGTTCATCACCAGCAGACCTTCGGTGGAACTGCCGCTGTACGGGTCCTTGCCCTCGATGGGGAAGAAATGCATGCCGTCATGGTGGCTGCCGATCTGGTTGCCCTGGTCGGCGCCGGTGTTGGTCATCGGGTCGAACGCTGGCATGTTGCCGGTGATGGGTGTACCCCAGGGAATGAAGGTCTGCACCTTGTAGCCCTTCGGTACCAGCACCGTGTCGGCGTTGCTGACCGGCACGGCCTCGAATCCGATGAGTTTTCCGCCGGCGCTGCCTCCGGGGCTGGCGCAGCCGGCCAGACCCAGTCCGCCAAACAGTGCTGCGATGGATGCGCTCAGCCCGCCCTTGAGCGTCGTGCGTCGGCTCAGGTTGGCTTGCAGGACTTCGTCAAAGTGGCGGTTTCCGCTGTGGTTGGACATCGGCTCGTCGCCGTCGCCGTTGGCGATGATCAGGTTCGGGGGAATTCGGGACATGGGGCTGGCTCCTGTGCAGGTGGGTTGGGGATGCAAATCATGCTAGGAACCAATCGTGACAGTCTCATGACTTGTCATTTGACAGCCATATTCGCAGCTTCGCCACGAAACTGTCATGATCCGGGCGAACACTCTGCAAATTTCGACATGCAGGAAATTGACGCACTCCGTTCGCTCGCCGCGCTTGCCCAGGAGGTGCGTTTGCGCGCCTTCCGCGTGCTTGTCGTGGCTGGAGACGATGGTCTGACGCCCACGGCGATGTGTGAGCGTCTGGAAGTGGCTCCCAACACCTTGTCGTTCCATCTCAAGGAGTTGACGATGGCCGGGCTCGTGACCCAGGAGCGTCGGGGTCGCCAACTGATCTATCGCGCTGCGTTCGGCCAGATGAACGATCTGCTGGAGTACCTCACGCGAAACTGCTGCCAGGGCGCGCCTTGTGCTCTGGCGCCTGCACCGTGTGATTGTTGAGGCGTCCGCCTGATTGCGGCCCGGTTTTCATCCAGTTGTCATATTGCCATCCAACAATTCAATTTTCATTGAAACAATAAGACAACAGAGCTCGCCCATGAAAGTCGGAATCAACGGAATGGGGCGCGTGGGGCGCCTGGCCCTGCGCGCTGCCTTCGGCGCCATCGAGCGGGAAGCCATTGACCCGCGCGGCGGCAACCGGCTGGAGGTGGTCCACCTCAACGAGATCAAGGGCGGCGCTGCCGCCACCGCCCACCTGCTGGCCTTCGACACGGTGCAGGGCAAGTGGCGCGCCGCCATAGCCGCCGAGGGCGACCATGCGATCCGCATCGACCGCCGCCGCCTGGGTTTCAGCGCACACGCCACCGCCGCGGAGATTCCCTGGGGTGATCTGGGCGTGGACGTGGTGCTGGAATGCACCGGCAAGTTCCTGACACCCGATACCCTGCAGGGCCACCTGCAGCGTGGCGCCAAGCGCGTGATCGTGGCCGCTCCGGTGAAGGTGGGCGATGTGCTCAACATCGTGGTGGGCGTGAACGAGCAACTCTACAACCCGGCCCGGGACCGCATCGTCACCGCCGCCAGCTGCACCACCAACTGCCTGGCGCCGGTGGTGAAGGTCGTGCACGAAGCCATCGGCATCCGGCATGGCCAGATCACCACGCTGCACAACCCGACCAACACCAACCTGGTGGTGGACGCGCCGCACAAGGACCTGCGCCGCGCCCGCAGTGCGATGGTGAACCTGGCGCCCACGACCACCGGCAGCGCCACCGCCATTGCGCTCATCTACCCGGAGCTCAAGGGCAAGCTCAACGGCCATGCGGTGCGGGTGCCGGCGCTCAACGCGTCCTTGACCGACTGCGTGTTCGAACTTAATCGCGCCACCACGGCGGAAGAAGTGAACGCCCTTTTCGAGGCGGCCGCCAGCGGACCGCTGGCCGGCATACTGGGTTACGAGACCCGCCCGCTGGTCAGCGCCGACTATGCCCGTGATACCCGCAGCTCCATCGTCGACGGACTCTCGACCATGGTGACCGATGGCACCCTGCTCAAGGTCTACGCCTGGTACGACAACGAGATGGGCTACGCGACCCGCATGGTGGACCTGGCCTGCCATATCGGGTCTGCCGGTCTCTGAGCCTCAGCGGGCCCCGGTGCACACCATCGCATCGCGTGCCGGGACCGTTCTTCATTCATGAGCACTTCCTCTCCCGCCACAGCCAGCCACGCGGCTCGCAACTACGCCATCGTGACAGCCGCCTATTGGGGCTTCACGCTGACCGACGGTGCGCTGCGCATGCTGGTGCTGCTGCACTTCTACAAGTTGGGGTATTCGCCGTTCGCGCTGGCCTTTCTGTTCCTGCTGTATGAGGCCGCCGGTGTGCTGGCCAACCTGATCGGCGGCTGGCTGGCCACGCGGTATGGCATCCAGCGCATGCTGACGGTCGGCCTGGTCACGCAGATCGTCGGCTTCACGCTGCTCTCCATGCTGGACCCGGCCTGGACGGTCGCCATGTCGGTGGCCTGGGTCGTGCTCGCACAGGGCATCTGTGGGGTGGCCAAGGACCTGACCAAGACCGCGAGCAAGTCGGCGATCAAGATCACGCAGGCGCAGGCCAAGGCCGCGGACCAGACGAGCAGCCAGTTGTTCAGGTGGGTGGCATGGTTCACCGGCAGCAAGAATGCCATGAAGGGCTTCGGCTTCTTCCTGGGTGGCGTCCTGCTGCAGGCGCTGGGCTTCCAGCATGCACTGTGGGCCATGGCTGCGCTGCTGGTGCTGGTGCTGGCGGGCGTCGTGCTGTCGGTGCCGCCGTTGATGGGCAAGAGCAAGGCATCGACATCGGCCCGGGAACTGTTCGCCAAGAACGCGGGCATCAACGCCCTGGCCGCTGCCCGCGTGGCGCTGTTTGGCGCACGCGACGTGTGGTTCGTGGTGGGTGTGCCGGTCTTCCTGTATTCGCAGGGCTGGACCTTCACCATGGTCGGCGGTTTTCTGGCTGCATGGACCATCGGTTACGGCATCGTGCAAGCCCTGGCGCCCAACATCGTGCGGCGCAGCGCCGATGGCCTGAGCAGCGAGGTGCCGGCCGCGCGCTGGTGGTCGCTCGTGCTGGCGTTGATCCCTGTGGGCATCGCCATCGCGGTGTGGCTGCAGCCGCCCCACCTGCAGTGGTGGGTGGTCGGCGGCCTGGGGCTGTTCGGTTTCGCGTTCGCGGTCAACTCCTCGGTGCATTCCTACCTGATCCTGGCCTATGCCGGCAGCGAAAAGGCCGCTGAAGACGTGGGCTTCTACTACGCTGCCAATGCACTGGGCCGCTTCCTCGGCACGCTGCTGTCGGGGCTGCTCTACCAATGGGGCGGACTGCTGTACGCGCTGGCGGGTTCGGCCTTGATGCTGTTCGCCTGCTGGCTGCTGACCCTGGCCCTGCCCACCCGGCTGGCGCCTCAGGGGCACGCCCTGCCCAGCGCTTGAGACTTCTGGTCTCGAGGAGCGGGCCTTCCGCCAGGAACGCACCTCGGGGCTACAACCTGCTCTTTCTGTACGCCGGCGATCAGGCGAGCAGCATCATGGCCCACCCGTCATGTGCAGGCGATCGGCCGGGACCAGCCCGCGACGGTCTGATACCGTCGGGGCATGGGACTCTTTGAACGCTACCTGACCGTCTGGGTCGGCCTGGGCATTCTGGCGGGCGTGGGACTGGGACTGCTGACGCCGGCCACTTTCGCCGCCATTGCCGCCATCGAGGTCGCCCACGTCAACCTGATCGTGGCGGTGCTGATCTGGATCATGATCTACCCGATGATGATCCAGATCGACTTCGCGGCGGTACGCGATGTCGGCAAGCGTCCGCAGGGTCTGCTGCTCACCGTGGTGATCAACTGGCTCATCAAGCCGTTCACCATGGCCGCGCTGGGCGTGTTGTTCTTTCGCTACCTGTTCGCCGACTGGGTAGACCCGCAGTCCGCCAGCGAATACATCGCCGGCATGATCCTGCTGGGCGTGGCCCCCTGCACCGCCATGGTGTTCGTCTGGAGCCAGCTCACCCGGGGGGACCCCAATTACACCCTGGTCCAGGTCTCGGTGAACGACCTCATCATGGTGTTCGCATTCGCGCCCATTGCCGCCTTTCTGCTCGGCGTGACAGATCTGACAGTACCCTGGCAG
>JBIKTP010000207.1:0-5176 GCA_044348035.1 Burkholderiaceae bacterium | reverse complement strand
GCCGAGGAGCGCAGACGCCGGGGCGGTGCGCGCAGCGCACTTCGTGTTCTGACTCATCGCCACTGTCTGAACGGAGCGCGCGAAGCGCGCGCAGTGAGTTTGGCGATGCGCCCCGGCGGCGAGCACCACAGGTCCGTCGGCGCGTTCAGCGCCCGACCGCGCCGCTGAGCGCCCCCACCGGGCACCGCCTGCCGCGACGCGCTCCAACGCCAAGGTAGTTCTGCCTCGGCAAACGAAGCGCGCCAACGCCAAGGTAGTCCCAGCAGCACCACCGAACACAAAGAGAGCCAACGCCAAGGTAGTTCCTGCGCGCCACCGCCAAGGCAGTTCTGCACCGACATGCGACACGCGCCAAGCCGACCGGAGCCCCCACCGTCGGCAGGTCCTTGCCAGGGCGCGACAATGGCGCCTCATCAGGAGACCACCGCATGGGCAACCGCCTCACACAGATAGCCACCCGCACCGGCGACGACGGCACCACCGGGCTGGGTGACAACACCCGCATTTCCAAGAACGCCCTGCGCGTGCATGCCATGGGCGATGTGGACGAGCTGAACTCGAACATCGGCGTCTTGCTGTGCGAGGACATGCCACAACCCGTGCGCAGCCTGCTGGTCGAGATCCAGCACCAGCTGTTCAACCTGGGCGGCGAGTTGTCCATCCCCGGCTTCGAGCTGCTCAAGGCCGAGGCCGTGATTGCGCTCGATGAAGCCCTGGCCGACTACAACGAGCAGCTGCCGCGGCTGCAGGAGTTCATCCTGCCCGCCGGCACCCGTGCCGCCTCCCTGGCCCATGTGTGCCGCACCGTGGCCCGCCGCGCCGAACGTGCAGTGGTGGCGCTGGGTGGCCAGGACGCGCTGAAGGACACGCCGCGCCAGTACCTCAACCGCCTGAGCGACCTGCTGTTCGTGCTGGCGCGTGTGCTCAACCGCTTCCGGTCCGACGGCACGACCGGGGATGATGTCTACTGGAAAAGCGAGCGGATGCAACAGGCCGGCAAGGCGTAGGCCTGGTCGTCTGAACGCCAGGGCGCTGCCGCCAGCAGCTTGCCGATAGACCCGCCCGCCCGGCGATCTAGAATGCCGCCGTGAGTTACGGCATCTACATCGGACGCAACCATACGGCCGACGGCGTGGCCTACCTGGGTGGTTATGGCGACGAGCCTTCCAGTCACTGGCTGGAGCTGGTCGAGCAGGCTGCGCATGACGCGGATGCACGCATCCTGGTGGGCGTGACTGCGCAGGCCAGGCTGCCTGGTCGCCTGTCCGAGATCCCGCAGGTGGCCCGCACAGCCCGCCATCTGCGCGTGAGCTACAGCCACTACAAGGGCGTGCCCGCGCCGCTGACCAATGGAGGCCTGAACGAGCATGGCGTGGCGGTGCGCGACATCTGGTCGACGTCGCGTCCTGAGCTGGTGGCGATGACGCCCGCCGACCAGACCGGCCCCAACTACAGCGACCTGGCCCGCATCGTGCTGGAGCGCGCACGCAGTGCCCGCGAGGGCGTGGAGCTGATCGGCAATCTCATCGCGCTGCATGGCTACTCGGACTACGGCGGCAACTCCCACCTGATCGCCGACCCGCAGGAGGCTTGGGTGGTGATCGAGTTCTCCGGCGGCAAGAGGCTCTGGGCTGCCGAACGCCTCGGGTCGGACAGCATCCGCGCATCCCGCCCGGGCTACATCGGTGTGGTTCCGATCGACCAGCCCTCGCATCCGGACTACCTGTACCCGCCGCACCTGGTTTCATTCGCGGTACAGCAGGGCTGGTTCGACCCTGCCGGAATGCAGCCGTTCGACCTGAACCGGGTCTATGGCGATGGCAAGGGCCCATGGGCCGGCGCGGCCTGGATCGAGGCCGAGATGGCTGCGCGCGCGCGGCGCCCGGGCAAGGTGGCACTGGCCGATGTGATGTGGGCGGTGCGTACTGCGCGCCTGACCGGCGATACCGCCGGTTATGGGCAGATAGTCCCGTTGCGGCATCCGGCCGATCCGTCACTGAGGGTTCTGTGGCATGCGCCGATCGGCGCCGTGGCGGCGCCTTTCGTCCCGGTGTTCCTGGGCATCAAGGAGGTGCCCCAGGAGTATCGCCAGCACCGCTACCTCAGCGACGGCGAGTCGGCCCGCTTCATGGACCTGCGCCACGCCCGCAACGGGCAGCCCGAAAGCGTCTCGCAGGTGCCGCAGGGCGTGGAGTCGACCCGTTCAGCGGTGGAAGTCTACAAGCGCCTGATGTACCTGGTGTTCCAGCGCGGCGAGCCCTTCCTGGGCGAACTCTGCGCCGTGTGGGAGTCGCTGGAGCGCCGCCTGATCGCCGAATGCCCGCGGGTGGAACGGGCCGCCCAGCTCCTGCTCGAGGCCGGCGAAGCGCAGTTGGCGCAAGAGACCCTGGCCTACTACACCCGTACCGAATTGCTGGCTGCGCTCGATCTGGCCGAGACCCTCGCCCGGGCCTTCGAGGCCCGCACCCGCATCCAGTACGGATTCCGGTCGGACCCCGAGCCTCTGGCGCCGGATCAACTGTGGTGAAGCGCCGGGTCGGTGACCGCCGTTCCCTGCGCAAGCCTGCAGCCCACCAGTATGACCTGCCGGCGGGTGTTGACCACGGGCTCAGCGCGGCGCCAGCACCGCCATCGTGATGCGCGACACGCAGGTCATCTCGCCGGCATCGTTGGTCATGTCGATCTGCCAGACCTGCGTCGTGCGCCCGCGGTGCACCGGCCGCGTGATGCCGGTGACCCAGCCGCTGGTGGCGCCCTTGAGGTGGTTGGCATTGATGTCCAGCCCGACGGCCCGGTGGCCCGCGGGGCAGGAATAGGCCGCGCCACAGGAGCCCAGGGTTTCGGCCAGTACCACGGACACACCACCGTGCAGCAGGCCATAGGGCTGGCGGGTACGCGTGTCCACCGGCATGCGGGCGCGGATGAAGTCGTCGCCGACCTCCAGGAATTCCATGCCCAGATGGGCGACCGCAGTGTCGAGGTGGATGGCGCTGAGTATCTCGATGGAGATGGGCTGGGTCCAGATGCGCATGGGGGCTCCGAAAGCGGGGGGGCGGCCTGCGTGTCGCAGGCGTGGCGATGCCCCAAAGTATCGCACCCGCGATGGCCGATGGGCCCGAGGAGGGCTCCCTTGTGCGGCGACCGCCGCTTGCGCTAACCTCGCACCCCATGCACTGTGCCGCACCCGCCTTCGACCTTCCCCAGATCCGCCGCTACCAGCACTGGCTGGCCAAGACGCGCGGCCTGAGCTTCGCCACCTACGACGACCTGTGGCGCTGGTCCACCACCGACCTGGACGCTTTTTGGCAGAGCATCTGGGACTACTTCCAGCTGCAGTCCCCCACCCCCCACAGCGCCGTGCTGGCGCAGCGCGACATGCCGGGCGCGCAGTGGTTCCCGGGGGCGCAGGTCAACTACGCGCAGCAGGTGTTTCGCCATGTCGGCCCCGCCGATGCCGCTGGCATGCCGGCGCTGCTGTGCCACGATGAAAAAAGCCTGGGGTCCTGCCCGCCCGAGCGCCTGTCCTGGGGCGAGTTGCGCCGGCGGGCCGCCTCGCTGGCCCTGGCGCTGCAGGACATGGGCGTGCGGCCCGGCGACCGCATCGCGGCCTACCTGCCCAACGGTTCGCAGGCGATCGTGGCCTTCCTGGCCTGCGCCAGCGTCGGCGCGGTGTGGAGTATCTGCGCGCCCGACATGGGCACCAACGCGGTGCTCGACCGCTTCCGCCAGATCGAACCCCGCATCCTGATCGCCTGTGACGGCATCACCTACGGCGGGCGCGACCATCCTCGGCTGGAGGTGGTGGCGCAATTGCGGGCGGCGCTTGCATCGGTCAGCCATCTTCTGGTGCATGACAACCTGGGAACGCTCGGCCCGGCCCGTGCGGCTGGTCTGGACTGCCTGGATCTGGCCGAGATGCAAGCCCGCGACGACGCGCAGACACGGGCTTTCATGCCGCTGTGGCTGCCCTTCGACCACCCGTTGTGGATCGTCTATTCCAGCGGCACCACCGGCCTGCCAAAACCCATCGTGCATGGCCACGGCGGCGTGCTGGTCGTGCACCTGGCACTGCTGACGCTGCACAACGATGTGGGCTGCAGTTACGCGCCGCACAGCCTGGGTGAGCGTTTCCACTGGTACAGCTCGACCGGCTGGATCATGTGGAACTGCCAGCTGGGTGGTCTGCTGGGCGGCACCACCTGCTGCATCTTCGATGGCAATCCGTCCGGGCCGGGTGTGGATGCTGCAGGCAACCGGCTTGCGCCGGACTGGACCACGCTGTGGCGGTTTGCCGCAGAGCTCGGTGTGACGTTCTTCGGTGCTGGCGCGGCTTTCTTCGCCAATTGTCAGAAGGCGGGCATCGACCTGGCGACGTGCGCAGACCTGTCGCGGGTGCGCGCGCTGGGCACCACCGGCTCGCCGTTGAGTGCCGACACCCAGGACTGGGGCACGGCGCAATTCGCGCGCCTGGGCCACCCCGACATCTGGTGGTGCAACATGTCCGGTGGCACCGACTTCGCGGGCGCGTTCATCGGCGGCAACCGCGAGCTGCCATTGGTCGCTGGAGAGATGCAATGCCGCCTGCTGGGCTGTGCGGTCGAGTCCTGGAACGAGCAGGGTGCCGCCGTGGTGGACGCCGTGGGAGAACTGGTCTGCACCGCGCCGATTCCGTCGATGCCCCTGTACTTCTGGGGTGACGGCGGCCATGCGCGCTACCTGTCGAGCTACTTCGACATGTACCCCGGCGTGTGGCGCCATGGCGACTGGCTGCGGATCCTTCCGCACGGCGGCTGCATCATCTACGGCCGCTCCGACGCGACCATCAACCGCCACGGCCTGCGCATGGGAACCAGCGAGCTCTACAGCGCCGTCGAGGCGCTTCCCGAGGTGCTCGATGCCATGGTGGTCGACCTGGAATACCTGGGCCGGGAAAGCTACATGCCCCTGTTCGTGGTGTTGCGCGAAGGCGTGCTGCTCGACGATGTGTTGCGCGCGCGGCTGAACCAGTCCATCCGCGAGGCCCTGTCACCGCGTTTTGTGCCCAACGAAATCTTCCAGGTGGAGGCGATTCCGCGCACCCTGTCGGGCAAGAAGCAGGAGTTGCCCATCAAGAAGCTGTTGCTCGGTCAGCCGATCGAGAGGGTGGTCAACCGCGAGGCGATGGCCAATCCGCAGT
>JBIKTP010000206.1:0-5177 GCA_044348035.1 Burkholderiaceae bacterium | reverse complement strand
GTGGATGGAAAACAGCACGCCCTTGCTGCGCAACTCGGCATTCACCAGGTTGAGGATGAAGGCCACACGCACGGTGCGCGGGTCGTCGTTGTCGGCGATCAGGAAGTCACTGCGGATATGCAGGTCACCGTTGTCCTCGGTGTAGAAACGCGCCGACTCCTCGATGTCCTCGTCCATCGCATCATCGGGGATGGACAGGCCGAAAAACTGCTTGACCCAGCGCTTTTCGTCGGGCGTGGGGGACTCCAGGTCGACCCATACCGGCTGGAAACGCGACAGCTCCTCGAGCGACTCGATTTCCTCCTGGAAGAGTCTGCCGTTGGCGAGCGTGAAGACATTGAGCATGGGCGGGCAAATTATGGCACCGGGGCACCCGGGGCATCTGCCTTTCAGCTGCCCAGCAACAACTCCATCAGCTCATCCTTGCGTTCCAGGGCATCGGCCTCACCCATCTCGATCAGGGACTGCACGAAACCGGGCTCGAACAGCAGGTAACTGGCCAGCGTTCCGCCACTGCCCTTGAGCACACCCAGCGCGCCCAGGGCGTCCCGGATCGAGACCGGCAGCTCCGACGTGAATTGCTGGGCCAGCCCGTCCAGCGAACGGGTCGGCGCGATCGCCAGCACGTCGATGGCCTTGTAGGGCATTGCGGCGGCAGCCTCCGGTGGCAGGCTGTTGATGGTCTGCGTCACGCGCTGGGTCTGCTCGACATCCGCCTGCAGCGTGTCGTGGAACACGCTGGCCATCACATGGCCGGCCATGCTGCCCAGCGTGGGGCCCCTGCTGCGGGTCGCCTCCGGCGAGAGCCCCAGGCCGGGCCTTTCCGGCTGGCCCACCCCCACCACAAGGATCCGTCGCGCCCCCAGATGCATGGCAGGCGAGAGGGGGGTGACCTGGCGCATCGACCCGTCTCCGAAATGCTCCTCACCGCCGTCCACCTGCAGCGGCGTGGCCGGGAACAGGAACGGTATTGCACTGGAAGCCATCAGGTGATCGATGCTCAGGCGCTGGTATTCCGAGCGCCGACCCGGCCGCACCCAGCCCCTGAAGTCAGCCCGGCTTGCGGTGTGGCAGAACGTCCAGTGCACACCGCTGGAATAACTCGAACCGGTCACGGCCAGGGCATCGATGGTGCTGGAGCGCAGCGCGGCGTCGATGCCGTCGAGCAGGATGCCCTCGCGCAGGATCTTTCCCAGGGGCGCGTTGTTGAGCAAGGCGCCATTGGCCCGCGCATGGCGCGAAAGGCTCCAGGCCACTGCGACCCGGCTGAAGCGCACCCAGCCCGGTACATTGAGGGTATAGACATCGGTGGAGCGCAAGCGGGACCAGAACTCCGCCAGTTGCTCGAAGGCCTGCAGGCCCTGCATGGCCCGCCCCGCCAGAAAGGCGGCATTGATGGCGCCCGCCGAGGTGCCCACCAGCACCTGAAACGGAAAGGTCCGCGACGCGGCCGGGTGCGCCTTCAGCAAGCCGGCCACCGCCTTGAGCACACCGACCTGGTAGGCGGTGCGCGCACCGCCACCCATCAACACCAGCCCCACCGACGGGCGCCCGAACTGGCGCAACCCGGCATGGATGATGGTGTCAAGGCTCATGGGGGCATTCTGTAACGATGCTGGAGTCTATTGCAAACAATTACCGGGAATTCCTTTCCGATGCAGCCGCTTTCATTGCACAGCGCATGGATTTGCTTTGCGGGCTTGCTTTTGGGGGGCATCGGGAGCATAGTGGTTTTGGTGGAGACACCAGTTTTTGCATCCCTGCGGGGGTTCCCGGCCCCGGACACACCTGCCCGAGGCCTTTTTTTGGCGAGCGCACTAGGAGGACATCCATGAACTTGACGATCAGCGGTCATCACCTCGAAGTCACACCGGCCCTGAGAAACTATGTCACGACCAAGCTTGATCGAATCACCCGCCACTTTGACCAGGTTGTCGACGTCAAGGTGTTGCTGACCGTGGAGAACCAGAAGGAAAAGGAACGAAGGCAACGCGCCGAATGCAACATCCACGTGAAGGGCAGCGACCTGTTTGCGGAGAGCTCCCACTCTGACCTGTATGCGGCCGTCGACGAACTCGTCGACAAGCTCGACAGGCAGGTCGTCCGCCACAAGGACCGCCTGCAGGACCACCACCATGCGGCTCCCAAGCGCCTGATGTGAGGCACCGGGCAAGCCCGCCCGACCACCAACCGCCCGCCTGTCGGGCGGTTTTTTGTGTGCATAATCGGCACCCACCATGAACCGACTCGCGTCCATCCTGCCTCCCGCGCAAGTGCTCGTGCATGTCGAAGCCACCAGCAAGAAGCGGGCATTCGAAGAAGCCGGGCTGCTGTTCGAAAGCCTGCATGGCCTGAGCCGCTCCCTGGTCACCGACAGCCTGTTCTCCCGCGAGCGCCTGGGCTCCACCGGGCTGGGGCACGGCGTGGCCATTCCCCACGGCCGGATCAAGGGGCTCAAGGCCCCGATGGCTGCCGTCTTCCTGCTGGACACCCCGATCGGCTTCGACGCCCCGGATGACCAGCCGGTGCGGCTGCTCATCTTCCTGCTGGTGCCAGAGGCAGCCACCCAGAAACACCTCGAGATCCTGTCCGAGATTGCCGAACTGCTCAGCGATGCATCACTGCGGGAACGCATGAACGACAGCACCGCTGCGGTTCAACTGCATGCGCTGATCGCGCAGTGGCAGCCGGGCCCCGTCTCCTGATCTGCAGGCGCGGCCTGCCGCATCCTTGCCTGGCACCCCATGAAACCCACCGTTGTCAGCGCGGACGTCCTGTTCGAGGAGTTCCGTGCCTACCTGAAGTGGCAATGGGTCGCCGGGCTGGGCGCCTCCGAGCGGCGCTTCGACGAAGTCGCAGTACGCGCGGCGCGCTCGGGCGCTGACCTGGTCGGCTACCTGAACTACATCCATCCCTACCGGGTGCAGCTGCTTGGCGAGCGCGAGATCGCCTACCTCACCAGCGCCACGACCGAGGACTGCGCCCGACGCATCTCCCGCATCGTGACACTCGAGCCGCCGGTGCTGGTACTGGCCGATGGCCAGACGGCGCCGGATGCGCTGCTGTCCATGTGCGAGCGGGCCCAGATACCGATGTTCGCCACCGAAGCGTCCTCGGCCTTCGTCATCGACGTGCTGCGGGCCTACCTCTCCAAGCACTTCGCCGACCGCATCACCATGCACGGCGTGCTGATGGACATCCTGGGCCTGGGCGTGCTGATCACCGGGGAATCCGGCCTGGGCAAGAGCGAGCTGGGCCTGGAGCTGATCTCGCGCGGCAACGGCCTGGTGGCCGATGACGCGGTGGACCTGTACCGCATCAACCAGACCACGATCGAAGGCCGCTGCCCCGACCTGCTGCAGAACCTGCTGGAAGTCCGCGGCATCGGGCTGCTGGACATCCGGGCCATCTTCGGCGAGACCGCCGTGCGGCGCAAGATGCGCCTCAAGCTGATCGTCCACCTGGTGCGCCGTGAAACCCTGGAACGTGACTACGAACGCCTGCCCTACGAGCCCCTCACGCAGGACGTGCTGGGCATAGCGGTGCTCAAGGTGGTGATCCAGGTGGTGGCCGGGCGCAACATCGCGGTGCTGGTGGAAGCGGCGGTGCGCAACACCATCCTGCAGTTGCGCGGCATCGACACCTACCAGGAGTTCGTCGAGCGGCACCGCAAGGCCATGGGCCAGGACCCTTCAGCGGGCGGCCACTGACACGCGGCGCGTTCAGCCCGACCGGCGGCCCGTGCTCGACCGGTGTGGACAATCCGCCTTGTTGCAGGTGGCGTACAGGCTCAGGGCGTGGTCGGTGATGGTGAAGCCCTTGGCCTTAGCCACCACCTGCTGGCGCTTTTCGATCTCGGCGTCGTAGAACTCCTCGACCTTGCCGCAGTCCAGGCACACCAGATGGTCATGGTGCTGCCCTTCGTTGAGCTCATACACCGCCTTGCCGCTCTCGAAATGGCTCCGGCTGAGGATGCCGGCCTGTTCGAACTGGGTCAACACCCGGTAGACCGTGGCCAGGCCGACATCGGAACGCTCGTCGAGCAACACGCGAAACACGTCTTCCGCCGTCATGTGCCGCTGGGCGCCTTTCTGGAAGATCTCCAGGATCTTGAGCCTCGGCACCGTGGCCTTGAGCCCCGTGCTCTTGAGTTCGTCGGTGGTGGCCATGGCGGTGTTCTTCCTCTGGGGACGGGGCGCCGGCGGTGGCTCAGCGGCTACAATGGTCTGATCATATCGCTCCGTCTGACCCCATGCCCGATACCGTCCGATTCACTGTGCGCACCAGCCTGCTGATGGCGATCTGTGCCGGCCTGGCGGGTTGCGCCGGGTTCGACAGCACCACGTCACGCCTCGCCGGCATCGTCACGCCCTACCGCATCGACATCGTCCAGGGCAACTTCGTGTCCAGCGAACAGGTCGCGATGCTGCGCCCCGGCATGGACCGCCAACAGGTGCGCGACCTCCTGGGCACGCCCTTGCTGCAAAGCGTCTTTCACAGCGACCGCTGGGACTACATCTTCACCTTCCAGCGCAAGGGCGAAGAACCGCAATTGCGCAAGGTCACCGTGTTCTTCAAGGAGTCCTCCCTGGAGCGGTTCGAGGCCGACACGCTGCCCTCCGAGGCCGAGTTCGTCGCCTCCCTGAGCAAGGGCCGCAAGGTGGCTGCCGCGCCCGCGCTCGAAGCCAGCGAAGATGCCCTGAAGAAATTCCCCGCCGCCGCCAAGGCCCCCGAACCCAAGCCGCTGCCTCCCCTGCCGGCTTCCTATCCCCCGCTGGAATCGTCCACCCCCTGACGGTTGCGGCCCTGTTGCGAGCGCCACGCCCATGACTGCCGAGAACCCGTTGCGGATCTGTATTGCCGGCGCATCCGGCCGCATGGGCCACATGCTCATCGAGGCGGTGCTCGCGGCAGACGATTGCATCCTGAACGGCGCCCTCGACATCGCCGGCAGTGCCGCGATCGGCAACGACGCCACCGCCTTCATGGGCCGCGACAGCGGGGTGCGCATCACGGCCGACCTGCACGCCGGGATGCAGGGCTGCGATGTACTGATCGACTTCACCCGCCCCGAAGGCACGCTGGCCCACCTGGCCATGTGCCGTCAGCTCGGCGTGAAGGCCGTGGTGGGCACCACCGGCTTCACCGAAGACCAGAAGGCCACGATCACGCAGGCC
>JBIKTP010000205.1:0-5183 GCA_044348035.1 Burkholderiaceae bacterium | reverse complement strand
GCGGATCTCCTGGGGAGTCATCCACAGCGTTCGGACGATCCCGTGGTCGAGCCGCCGGTCGGCAAAGAACGCGCCAAGCTCGCCGCAGAACGCGAACCGCAGGTAGGTGACCACCTGCCCCGGCAGCCCGTCACGCGCCGGCTTGGGCACGCGGGTCAGGTAGACACCCACCAGGCCTGTCGGTCGGAATGCATGGGCGGTTTCTTCCAGCGTTTCCCGGCTGCATGCCTGCACGAGGGACTCGCCAGGGTCCAGGTGGCCGGCCGGATTGTTCAGGCGCAGGCCGTCGGACGTCTGTTCCTCGACCAGCAGAAAACGCCCCTCGCGTTCGACGACGGCGGCGACGGTGACGTGGGGTTTCCAGCGCTGGGTCATGCGGAATTATCCCCGGACGCCCTGGCCCCGAAGCGCGGGCCGACGGGCCGGCCACCGGACGGCCGACGCCCGGAGCGGCTTCCAAATTAATGTAAGCTTCGTGCCAGTTTCACTCCCTTACACAGAACAGGAGCAGTCATGCTCATCGGTATTCCGACCGAGACCACCACCGGCGAGACCCGTGTCGCCATCACGCCAGAAACGGCCAAGAAGCTCAAGACCCAGGGTCACACACTGCGCATCCAGTCGGGCGCGGGGCTTGCTGCCAGCGTCACGGACGCAGCGTTCGTCGCCGCCGGCGCAGACATCACCGACGCGGCCGGAGCGCTGGGTTGTGACCTGGTGCTCAAGGTGCGCAGCCCCTCCGATGCGGAAGCCGCCATGATGAAGCCCGGCACCGCGCTGGTGGGCATGCTCAACCCCTTCGACGCATCCGGGCTGCAGCGGCTCGCCGCAGCCGGGCTCACCAGCTTCGCCCTGGAAGCCGCCCCGCGCACCACCCGGGCCCAGAGCATGGACGTGTTGTCCTCGCAGGCCAACATCGCCGGCTACAAGGCCGTCATGATCGCCGCCGACAGGTACCAGCGCTTCTTTCCCATGCTGATGACCGCCGCCGGCACCGTCAAGGCAGCACGCGTCGTGATCCTGGGTGTCGGTGTCGCGGGCTTGCAGGCCATCGCCACCGCCAAGCGTCTGGGCGCCGTGATCGAGGCCTCCGATGTACGGCCCAGCGTCAAGGAGCAGGTCGAGTCGCTGGGCGGCAAGTTCATCGACGTTTCCTACGACACCGACGAGGAAAAGGAGGCCGCAGTCGGCGTGGGCGGTTATGCCAAGCCGATGCCCGCCAGCTGGCTGGAGCGCCAGAAGGTCGAGGTCGCCAAACGCGTTGCGCAGGCCGATGTGGTGATCTCCACCGCGCTGATTCCCGGCCGTGCCGCGCCCACCCTGATCACCGAGGAGATGGTCGCCAGCATGAAACCGGGCTCGGTGATCATCGACATCGCGGCCGGCAAAGGCGCCAACGGCGGCGGAAACTGCCCCTTGTCCGAAGCCGACAAGACCGTCGTCAAGCACGGCGTGACCATCGTCGGCGAAACCAACCTGCCGGCGCTGGTGGCGGCGGACGCGTCTTCGCTGTATGCGCGCAACGTGCTCGACTTCCTCAAGCTCGTCCTGACCAAGGAGGGCACGCTGAACGTGGACATGAACGACGACATCGTGGCCGCCTGCCTGGTCACCCAGGGCGGCGAGGTCAAGCGCAAATAACTTCCTGTGCGCGGGCGGCCGCCCGCGCCAGAACCCCGTGCACCGTTTCCGGAGAACCCCATGGATCTTGTATCACCCACCATCACCAACCTGATCATCTTCGTGCTGGCCATCTACGTCGGTTACCACGTGGTCTGGACCGTCACACCCGCACTGCACACGCCGCTGATGGCGGTCACCAACGCCATATCGGCCATCGTCATCGTGGGCGCCATGCTGGCGGCCGCCCTGACGGAGACACCCCTGGGCAAGACCATGGGGGTACTCGCGGTGGCACTGGCAGCGGTCAACGTGTTCGGCGGCTTCCTGGTCACCCGGCGCATGCTGGAGATGTTCAAGAAGAAGGACAAGAAGGCAGCCCCCGCCCACGGAGGTGACGCGAAATGAGCATGAATCTCGTCACCATCCTGTACCTGATCGCCTCGGTGTGTTTCATCCAGGCGCTCAAGGGCCTGTCGCACCCGACCACCTCCATCCGGGGCAATGTCTTCGGCATGCTGGGCATGGCCATCGCGGCGATCACCACGGTCGGCCTGATCTGGACACAGGCCAGCGCCCTGGCCAAGAACCCGATGGAGGGCCTGGGCTGGGTCGTGCTGGGCGTGCTGGTGGGCGGCACGGCCGGCGCCATCATGGCCAAGCGCGTCGAGATGACCAAGATGCCCGAGCTGGTCGCCTTCATGCACAGCATGATCGGCCTGGCGGCGGTGTTCATCGCGGTGGCCGCTGCGGTGGAACCCTGGGCCTTCGGCATCGCGGCCAAGGGGGGCGCCATTCCCTACGGCAACCGGCTCGAGCTCGCACTGGGCGCTGCCATCGGTGCCATCACGTTCAGCGGCTCGGTCATCGCCTTCGGCAAGCTCTCGGGCAAGTACAAGTTCCGCCTGTTCCAGGGCGCACCGGTGCAGTTCTCCGGCCAGCACAAGCTCAATCTGGTGCTCGGCCTGGCGACCCTGTTCTTCATCATCGCCTACACCCTGAGCGAAGCGCAGTTCAACTTCTGGCTGCTGCTGGCGCTGGCCTTTGTCATCGGCGTATTGATCATCATCCCGATCGGCGGTGCGGACATGCCGGTGGTGGTGTCCATGCTCAACAGCTATTCCGGCTGGGCGGCGGCGGGCATCGGCTTCAGCCTGAACAACTCCATGCTGATCATCGCCGGCAGCCTCGTGGGCTCCTCGGGTGCGATCCTGAGCTACATCATGTGCAAGGCCATGAACCGCTCGTTCTTCAACGTCATCCTCGGTGGCTTCGGCGGCGAGGCGGCCACCGCTGCCGGCGCAGCGGTGCAGCGCAACGTGAAGAGCGGCAGCGCGGACGATGCGGCCTTCGTGCTGAGCAATGCCGAGACCGTGGTCATCGTTCCCGGCTACGGTCTGGCCGTCGCGCGCGCCCAGCATGCCGTCAAGGAGCTGGCCGCCAAGCTCACCGAAAAGGGCATCACCGTCAAGTACGCCATCCACCCGGTGGCCGGGCGCATGCCGGGCCACATGAACGTGCTGCTGGCCGAGGCGGAGGTCCCCTACGACCAGGTCTTCGAGATGGAAGACATCAACGGCGAATTCGGCCAGGCCGATGTGGCGATCATCCTGGGGGCCAACGACGTGGTCAACCCTGCCGCCCATGTGAAGGGCAGCCCGATCTACGGCATGCCCATCCTGGAAGCCTACAAGGCCAAGACCGTCATCGTCAACAAGCGCTCGATGGCGGCCGGGTATGCCGGCCTGGACAACGAGCTGTTCTACATGGACAAGACCATGATGGTCTTCGGCGACGCCAAGAAGGTCGTCGAGGACATGGGCAAAGCCATCGAATAAGTGGCGCCCGGGCCGGCTTTTCAGGCCCATGACAACACCGGAGACAAGACCATGACAGACCGCATCTGGCTAGGCAGCTACCCCCCCGGGGTGCCCGCAGACATCGACGTCACGCAATATGCCTCCGTCGTGGCCCTGATGGAGGAAAGCTTTCGCAGCTTCGGCCCCCGCGTGGCCTACACCTTCATGGGCAAGAATGTCACCTATGCCCAGACGGACAGCCTGAGCCAGGCCTTCGGCGCCTACCTGCAGGGCCTGGGCCTGGCCCGGGGTGACCGCGTGGCGGTGATGATGCCCAACCTGCCGCAGTACCCGGTGGTGGTGGCCGCCATCCTGCGCGCCGGGCTGGTGCTGGTCAACGTCAACCCGCTGTACACGGCCCGCGAGCTGGAACACCAGCTCAAGGACTCCGGCGCCAAGGCGATCATCATTCTGGAGAACTTCGCCGCCACGCTCGAGAAGTGCCTGGCGGCCACACCGGTCAAGCACGTGGTGCTGTGCGCGATGGGCGACCAGCTGGGCCTGCTCAAGGGCACACTGGTCAACTACGTGGTGCGCCACTCCCGCAAGCTGGTGCCGGCATTCAGCCTGCCGGGGGCGGTGCGCTACAACGAGGCGATCGCGCGCGGCACGGCAGGCACACTCAAGAAGCCGGTGATCAAACCCGATGATGTGGCGGTCCTGCAGTACACCGGCGGCACCACCGGCGTCTCGAAGGGCGCCGTGCTGCTGCACCGCAATCTGGTGGCCAACGTGCTGCAGAACGAAGTCTGGGCCATGCCGCTGATGTCCCGGATACCGGCCGGGGAACAACCCACCACGGTATGCGCGCTGCCGCTCTACCATATCTTCGCGTTCACCTACTGCATGATGCTGTCCATGCGCATGGGCGGCAAGCTGATCCTGATTCCCAACCCGCGCGACCTGCCGGCCATGTTCAAGGAACTGTCCCGGCACCGCATCCACGTGATGCCGGCGGTCAACACGCTGTTCAACGGCATGGCCAACCACCCCGATTTCAAGACGGTGGACTGGAGCCACCTGATCGGCTCGACCGGCGGCGGCACGGCCGTGCAGAGCGCGGTCGCCAAGCTGTGGCTGGCCAAGACCGGATGCCCCATCCTGGAGGGTTACGGGCTCAGCGAGACATCCCCCACGGCCAGTGGCAACCCGGCCACCGCCACCGAGTTCAGCGGCTCGATCGGCGTGCCGCTTCCCAACACCTGGATGAAGCTGCTCGACGACGACGGCGAGGAGGTCGAGCCCGGGCAGCCGGGCGAGATCGCGATCAAGGGCCCGCAGGTCATGGCCGGTTACTGGCAACGGCCGGATGAAACCGCCAAGGTCATGACACCCGACGGCTACTTCAAGTCCGGCGACATCGGCACCATGGACGAGCGCGGCTTCTTCAAAATAGTCGATCGCAAGAAGGACATGGTGCTGGTCAGCGGCTTCAACGTGTTCCCCACCGAACTGGAAGACGTGGTGTCGCAGCTCGACGGCGTGCTCGAATGCGCCTGTGTCGGCGTGCCTGACGCGAAGACCGGCGAGGCTGTCAAGCTGGTGATCGTCAGGAAGAACTCCGACCTGACCGAGGCCGAGGTGCGGGCCTATTGCCGCGAAAACCTCACCGGCTACAAGCAGCCCAAGGTGGTCGAGTTCCGCACCGAGCTGCCCAAGACACCCGTTGGCAAGATCCTGCGCCGCGAACTGCGCGAACACTAG
>JBIKTP010000204.1:0-5244 GCA_044348035.1 Burkholderiaceae bacterium | reverse complement strand
GGTTCATCCGCGACCATGCCGACACCATCTACCACCCGGTCGGCACCTGCCGCATGGGACCGGGGCCGCTGGATGTGGTCGATGCCCAGTTGCGCGTGCATGGCCTGCAGGGCCTGCGCGTCGTCGACGCCTCCATCATGCCTCGGGTGGTGTCGGGCAACACCAATGCACCGGTGATCATGATCGCCGAAAAGGCCGCCGACATGATCAAGGCGGCTGCCCGCCAGGCGGCCGTCTGACCTGGCCCGCTACACGCGAAAACGCTTGCGTGTGAGCGCCAGCGCGATCCAGAAGCCCGCCACAGTGTAGGCCAGCAGGACGAGGGCATGGCGTGCGGGCTGGCTGGGCCACTGGTCCATGAACAGCGGGCGCACCAGTTCGACCGCATTGCTCAGGGGCAGCCAGGTGGCGATCACACGCACCAGGGGCGGCAACTGCTCCAGAGGGAAAAAGATGCCGCTCAGGAACATCATGGGCGTCAGGAAAAGCGTGAAGTAGTAGGTGAAAAAGTCGTAGCCCCTGGCCAGCGCATTGAAGATCAGTGCGATGCACGAGAAGGTGATTCCCACCCCCAGCAGCACCGGCCATGCCAGCAGCAGCTTGGGGCTGTGGCTGATGCCC
This sequence comes from Burkholderiaceae bacterium, assembly GCA_044348035.1. Classification (GTDB taxonomy): domain Bacteria; phylum Pseudomonadota; class Gammaproteobacteria; order Burkholderiales; family Burkholderiaceae_C; genus CAISIP01. The sequence continues at coordinate 4,623 of JBIKTP010000204.1, read as the reverse complement.
AGGGCGAGCATCACACCCAGGATGGCCGTCACGGTGAACAAGGCCTTGAATGCGGCCCACAACATCTCGGCCAGCACGATGTCGTCGAGCGGCACCGGCGCATTCATGATGCCGTCCCAGGTTTTCTGCACATGCATGCGCGAGAACGCGGAATACAGCGCCTCGAACGAGGCCGCATTCATCGCGCTCATGCAGATGCTGCCGCTGGCCAGGAACAGGATGTAGGGCACGGCCGTGCTGCTGCCGGTGCTGGCATCTACCACGTTCACCTGCCCGACCAGGGCGCCCAGGCCATACCCGAAGGCGACCAGCCACATCAGCGGCTCGGCGATGTTGCCCACCAGGCTGGGAATGGCCAGCTTGCGCCACACCAGCAGGTTGCGCTGGAACACCGGCCAGAAGCGTCGCGACAGCCGGGGTGGCTGCCAGATCGACGGGCCCATGTCAGCCGTCCTCCCGGATCTGGCGCCCGGTCAGCTTGAGGAAAAGGTCCTCCAGATTCGCCGGGCGGTGCAGGGTGCGCAGGTGCGGCCAGGCCGCCAATGCCTCCAGCAGGGGGCGGGCGTCCTGGGTGTAGAAGAAGACGGTCTCGCCGCTGACTTCCACGCGCGCGGCCAGTTGCCGCAGCGGCGACTCCACCAGCGCGACTGCGCCCGAGCCATAGACCTCCACCACGTCCGGCTCCAGATGTTGTGCAATCAGGTCGCGTGGCGTTCCCTCGGCGATCTTGCGGCCGTGGTCCAGCACCAGCAGGCGGGCGCACAGGCGCTCGGCCTCGTCCATGAAATGGGTGGTCAGCAGGATCGACTTGCCCTGCTGCAGCAGCAGTTGCAGGCGCTCCCACATGAGATGGCGGGCCTGCGGGTCGAGACCGGTCGTGGGCTCATCGAGCAGCAGCAGGCGCGGATCGTTGACCAGTGCCCGCGCCAGGCTCAGGCGACGCTTCATGCCGCCGGACAACTCGCCCGGCTTGGCCGCCGCCTTGTGGGTCAGCGAGGCAAACTCGAGCAGCTCGGGAATTCGCTGGCGGATCTGCGCATCGCGCAGGCCGAAATAGCGGCCGTAGACCAGCAGGTTCTCGGCGCAGGTGAAGTCCGGATCGAGCGTGTCCATCTGGCTCACCACGCCCAGCCGCGCCTTGATGGCCATCGCGTCCTGCGGCATGGCCAGCGCGGCCTCTGACGGGGCGCCCAGCGCATACCGGATGGACCCCGTGCCGGGTGTGCTCAGGCCCAGGCACATCCGGATGGTGGTGGTCTTGCCGGCACCGTTGGGGCCGATCACGCCCAGGCATTCGCCCGGGGCGATCGCGAACGAGAGGTCGTCGACCACCGTGGTCGTGCCGTACTGCTTGCCCAGGTGTTCCACCTGCAGCAAGGCCGGCACGCCGGCGCGCCCGCTGCTCACTGGAACGCCACCTCCGCGAAGCTGCGCAGCTTGCGGCTGTGCAACTGGTCGACGCCGAGTTCGCGCAGCAGTTCGATGGCACGCACACCGATGCGCAGATGCTGGTCGACGCGTTCCCGGTAGAAATGGTCGGCCATGCCAGGCAGCTTGATCTCGCCATGCAGGGGCTTGTCGCTCACGCACAGCAAGGTGCCGTAGGGCACGCGGAAGCGGAAGCCGTTGGCGGCGATGGTGGCGCTCTCCATGTCCAGCGCGACAGCACGGCTCTGGCTGAAGCGGCGCTGCGGGCCGTTGTCGGGCAGCAGCTCCCAGTTGCGGTTGTCGGTGCTGGCAACAGTGCCGGTGCGCATGATGTGCTTGAGCTCGGCGCCCTGCATCTGCGTGACATCGGCCACCGCCTGCTCCAGGGCCACCTGGATCTCGGCCAGGGCCGGGATGGGCACCCACAAAGGCAGTTCTTCGTCCAGGACATGGTCTTCGCGCACATACCCGTGCGCCAGCACATAGTCGCCCAGGTGCTGGGTGTTGCGCAGGCCGGCACAGTGACCGAGCATGATCCAGGCATGGGGGCGCAACACTGCGATATGGTCGGTGATGTTCTTGGCATTGGCCGGACCCACACCGATGTTCACCATGGTGATGCCGCTGCGGTCTGCGCGCAGCAGATGGTAGCCGGGCATCTGCGGCAGGCGCAGCGGCTCCGCGCCGTACTCGTCACCGGGTTCGGCCGCCAGGCCGACGCGGCGGGTGACCATGTTGCCGGGCTCGACAAAGGCGATGTAGTCGCTGGCAGGGTCCTGCATGGCGGCGCGGCCCAGGCGCACGAACTCGTCGATGTAGAACTGGTAGTTGGTGAACAGCACGAAATTCTGGAAGTACTCGGGCGCCGTGCCGGTGTAGTGGCGCAGCCGATGCAGCGAGTAGTCGACCCGCGGCGCCGTGAACAGGGCCAGGGGTTGCGCCTCGCCGGCGCGGGGCTCGAAGGTCCCGTTGGCAATGCCGTCGTCCATGGCGGCCAGGTCGGGCAGGTCGAACATGTCGCGCATCTTCTGGCGCCGGTCGGCGCTCAGGTTGCCTTCGATGTGGTCATGCTCAGCGAACGAGAAGTGCACCGGGACCGGCTGGTGACTGACACCGACCTCCAGTTCGACCTGGTGGTTCTGCAGCAGCAGCGTGAACTGCTCCAGGTAGTAATCGCCAAACAGGTCAGGTCGGGTGAGCGTGGTCTCGAACTTGCCCGGCCCGGCCACGAAGCCATAGCTCAGGCGCGCACTGTCGGCGCTGCTGCGGCGCAACACGGTATCGGTCTGCACCCGCACGAACGGGTAACACGCCCGCACATGGCCGGGCAGCGTGTCGCCGGCCACATAACGCTGCATGGCCTTGCGCAGGTGCGCCAGGCTCAGTTCATAGATCTTGCGCGCCTGCGCCAGCGCGGCGACAGGGTCGGAATGGCGGGAAGTGGCGATAGGGGTGGGAAGAAATACCATGGTGCTATTGTCCACAATGGTGTGACGCTTTCAGGAACCACTTTGCGGGCGCAAGACTGCGCCAGGGACTGGGGCTGTTATCGTTGGGTGCCGCCGGGCATACCGGCGCCGGGCATTCAAGTGTTGTAACTTCGTGGCAGTGGCGCTGTGCCCCTGCCCCACCAGGAGGAAGAGATGGATCTGGGTATTGCGGGCAAGTGGGCCCTCGTCTGTGGCGCCAGCAAGGGGCTGGGTCTGGGTTGCGCCCAATCGCTGGTTGCAGAGGGCGTGCATGTGGTGATCGTGGCCCGCGGTGCAGAGGCCCTCGAAAAATCCGCCGCGCAACTGCGGGCGCTGCCTGGCGCGGGCAAGGTGATTGCCGTCGCCGCCGACATCACGACCGTCGACGGTCGCACCGCGGCATTTGCCGCTGCGGGTGGCCCCGGCCGGAATTTCGACATCGTGGTCAACAACGCCGGCGGACCGCCCCCCGGCGATTTCCGGGACTGGGAGCGCGACGCCTGGATCAAGGCCCTGGACGCCAACATGCTGACACCCATCGAGCTGATCAAGGCAACGGTGGACGGCATGGTCCAACGCGGCTTCGGCCGCATCGTGAACATCACGTCGGGCTCGGTCAAGTCGCCGATCGACGTGCTGGGCCTGAGCAATGGTGCACGCAGCGGCCTCACAGGTTTTGTCGCCGGGGTCGCCCGCAGCAGCGTCGCCGCGGCCAATGTGACCATCAACAACCTGCTGCCGGGCGCCTTCGGCACCGACCGTCTGCGGGTGACGGTGGAGGGCGCAGCGAAAAAGACCGGACAGACCGTCGAGGCGCTGCTCGACGCGCGGGCCAAGACCATCCCGGCCAAACGCTTCGGCACGCCGCAGGAGTTCGGTGCAATCTGCGCCTTCCTGTGCAGCGAGCATGCGAGCTACATCACCGGGCAGAACATCCTGGCCGACGGCGGCGCCTACCCCGGCACGTTCTGAGCCGGCCCCGGCCGGGCCCGCACACCCTCAGCCAGCGCTGCGAGCCGGCTCCCGCCTCGTCCGGGGCCATCGTCGCTCCCCGCCCACAAGCCCTGCAGCAGACTCAGGACCCCGCTTGCGGCAGCACCACCTTGACCCGCTGGCCAGGGCGGATATCACCCCCGCCATACACCCCGTTGAGCAGGCGCAGCTGGGCGTCGGCGGCCTCCAGCGGGGAGGGGCGCGCCAGCTCGCCCCAGCCCCCCGCCGGATACGCCACCGTCCGCACCACCCACGGACTGGCCTGCGCCCGGTCCGCCGCCGTCAGTGCGCGGAAGGAGTCCTGGGCCTGCTGCAACTGCGCGCGCGCGCGCTGCAGCGCTGCGCCATCGCGTGCACTCCATACCAATGCATACCGCCGGTTGCCGGAGCCTGACACGATGGTGAGCATCAGCGGCTCCTGCTGGCCCTGTGCATTGACTCGCACCCCCGAGAACCAGGTCGCCGCCTGGCCGTTCAGCATCCGGCGTTCGACGCGTCCCGACTGCGGCTGAAATCCCTGGCGGATGATGGTGTCATGGTCCAGGCCGAGCTGCGCGGGCACCAGGCGCACGACCAGCGCGGCGTCCTGCGCCGGGCTGACAACCAACAGCCGGTCCGGCCGGTTCTGGATCGTCCACTGGGCGGGGGCTGTCAGCGCGAGGTCGAGCGGCTCGTGGTAGAAATTGCGCCCACGCGTCAGCCCCTGGCTGCTGCTCTCGCCAAAATGCATTCC
>JBIKTP010000008.1:0-14838 GCA_044348035.1 Burkholderiaceae bacterium | reverse complement strand
TGCCCCTGGTGCTGATGTTCGTCGTGCTTTATTTTGTCATGATTCGTCCCCAGATGAAGAAGCAGAAGGAGCACCGCGCCATGATCGACGCGCTGGCCAAGGGCGACGAGGTCGTCACGGCGGGCGGACTTCTGGGCAAGGTGGCCAAGCTCGGCGACAGCAACCTCGGCCTGGAGGTCGCCAACGGTGTCGAGGTGCAGATCCAGCGCAGCGCCGTGGTCCAGGTCCTGCCCAAGGGCAGCATCAAGTAATCAGGGGCCTTCGGCCCCCCAGGGAACTCCGTCATGAACCGCTACCCGGTCTGGAAATACGCGATCATTCTGGTCGCCGTGCTGGTGGGAGTCTTGTACACCCTGCCGAACTTTTTCGGCGAGGCCCCTGCGGTGCAGGTGTCGCCGGGCAAGGCGACGGTCAAGGTGGATGCCGCCACCCAGGCGCGGGTCCAGGAGGTACTGAAGGCAGCGGGTATCGAACCTGATGCGATCACCTTCGAAGGCACATCGATCAAGGCGCGCTTTCGCGACACCGACACCCAGCTCAAGGCCAAGGACGCGATCCAGAAGGCGCTGGTTCCGGACCCGGCCGATCCGCCCTATATCGTGGCGCTGAACCTGTTGTCGCGCACGCCGCAGTGGCTCGCAGCCCTGCACGCCGCGCCGATGTACCTGGGCCTGGACCTTCGCGGCGGCGTGCACTTCATGCTGCAGGTCGACATGCAGGCGGCACTGACCAAGCGCGCCGAGTCGCTGTCCGGCGACCTGCGCACGGCCTTGCGCGAGAAGAGCATCCGCCACGGCGGCATCAACCGCGTAGGGCAGACGATCGAGGTCCGGTTCCGGGACATGGCCACCCTGGAGGCGGCAAGGAGCCTCATCACCGACCAGTTTGCAGACCTTGCCACGGTCGTTGCGCCCGATGGCGCCGACGTCAAGCTGACCGCCAGCATCAAGCCGCCGTCGGCGCGGCTGATCCAGGACCAGGCGCTCAAGCAGAACATGGTCACGCTGCACAACCGCATCAACGAACTGGGAGTCGCCGAGCCGGTGATCCAGCAGCAGGGGCTCGACCGTATCGTCGTGCAACTGCCGGGTGTGCAGGACACCGCCAAGGCCAAGGACATCCTGGGCCGCACCGCCACGCTGGAGGTCCGCCTGGTCGACGAAAGCGCCGAGGCGCGTGCAGCCGAGGCGGGCACCGGCCCGGTGCCGTTCGGTTCCGAGCGGTACCTGGAGCGCAACAGCCAGCCGGTCATCGTCAAGAAGCAGGTCATCCTGACCGGCGAGAACCTCACCGACGCCCAGCCGGGTTTCGACAGCCAGACCCAGGAAGCTGCCGTGCACCTGTCGCTCGATGCCAAGGGTTCCCGCATCTTCCGCGACATCACGCGCGAGAACGTCGGCAAACGCATGGCCATCCTGCTGTTCGAGAAGGGCAAGGGCGAGGTGGTCACCGCGCCCGTCATCCGCAGCGAGATCGCCGGCGGCCGGGTGCAGATCTCCGGCCGCATGACCACCGTCGAGGCCAACGACACCGCGCTGCTGCTGCGTGCCGGCTCCCTCGCAGCCCCGATGGAGATCATCGAGGAGCGCACCATTGGCCCGAGCCTGGGCGCCGAGAACATCGCCAAGGGCTTCAACAGCGTGATCTGGGGCTTCCTGGTCATCGTGGCCTTCATGTGCGTGTACTACTACATCTTCGGTGTGTTCTCCAGCATTGCGCTGGGGGTGAACCTGCTGCTGCTGGTGGCGGTGCTGTCCATGCTGCAGGCCACGCTGACCTTGCCGGGCATGGCCGCCATGGCGCTGGCGCTGGGCATGGCGATCGACTCCAACGTTCTGATCAACGAGCGGGTGCGCGAGGAACTGCGCAATGGCGCCTCGCCGCAGGCAGCCATCAATGCCGGCTACGACCGGGCCTGGGGCACCATCCTGGACTCCAACGTGACCACCCTGATCGCGGGTCTGGCGCTGCTGATCTTCGGTTCCGGCCCGGTGCGCGGCTTTGCCGTGGTGCACTGCATCGGCATCCTGACCAGCATGTTCTCGGCGGTGTTTTTCTCGCGCGGACTGGTCAATCTCTGGTACGGCCGGGTCAAGAAGCTCAAGTCCGTGTCCATCGGCACGGTCTGGCGGGCTGACAGCAGCGCAGCAGTGGCCAAGGCCACGGAAGGTAAATAGCCATGGAATTCTTCAAGATCCGCCGCGACATCCCCTTCATGCGCCATGCGCTGGTGCTCAATGCGGTGTCCCTGATCACCTTTGCCCTGGCGGTGTTTTTCCTGTTCAGCCGTGGCCTGCACCTGTCGGTCGAGTTCACCGGTGGCACCGTGATGGAGGTCGGTTATTCGCAGCCGGCCGACGTCCCCAAGGTCCGCAGCGTGATCGCCGGCCTGGGGTATACCGATATCCAGGTGCAGAATTTCGGTACCGCGCGCGATGTCATGATCCGGCTGCCGGCCCAGAAAGGTGTCAGTTCGGCGCAACAAAGCGAGGCGGCGTTCGCTGCGCTGAAGAAGGCCGATCCGGATGCCACCCTGCGTCGGCAGGAGTTTGTCGGCCCGCAGGTGGGCGAGGAACTGGCGGTGGACGGCCTCAAGGCGCTGGGCATGGTGATTGTCGGCATCATGATCTACTTGGCCGTGCGCTTCGAATGGAAGTTCGCGGTCGCGGCGATCGTGGCCAACCTGCACGATGTGGTCATCATCCTGGGATTTTTTGCATTCTTCCAGTGGGAATTCTCGCTGGCCGTGCTGGCGGCGGTACTCGCCGTGCTGGGTTACTCGGTCAACGAATCGGTGGTCATCTTCGACCGGATCCGGGAGAACTTCCGGCGCTACCGGAAGATGGACACGACCGAGATCATCGACAATGCAATCACCTCCACCATCAGTCGTACCATCATTACCCACGGGTCGACCCAGATCATGGTGCTGTCCATGCTGCTGTTCGGCGGACCGACGCTTTACTATTTTGCGATGGCGCTTACCATCGGCATCTGCTTCGGAATTTATTCATCGGTGTTCGTGGGGGCCGCGATTGCGATGTGGCTAGGCATCAAGCGCGAAGATCTGGTCAAGGGTGCGCCGCAAAAAAGCGTCGATCCCAACGACCCCAACGCCGGGGCTACTGTCTGAAACCGTCCTGATACATGGCATCTGAACCGCCCTCCACGCCGCACAGCCGGGTAGCCCAGGAAACGCGGGAGCGTTTCGTCGCGGATGCGCGGCGCACGATGGGCGAAGTGGTGGCTGCGGTGCAGGAGCGGTTGTCGGTCCTGATGGGCGAAGCGGTCTCCTCGCGCGAGATGCAGGTCCGCCGCGATGCCTGGACCTTCTACCAGCGTGCCCGCAACGGCTGGCTCGAGGGCACCATCCAGGGATGGCAAAAGTCCCTCCACCCGGTATCCGCCTTCGCCAAGGCAGACCTGGAATCGGCAGACTTCGACGGGCTGCAGTTGGTGGGAACCGAAGTGGTCGAGAACAAGATCATTTCATCCCGCCTGGTGCTGCGGGTGCTGGACAAGGTGAGCAGCGAGCTCGATGACCTCCGCCTGCGCATCCGTTTCCTGGAGAACACCGACGAGCTGGACCGCGCCGACATCCTGCGTCCCGAGGTGCTGGTGCTGGTGCTGGTCGAACAGTGGGCGGCCGCGGGCATGCCTTCGGGCAGCTGGCCGCTGGTCAATGACGTGGTGCAGTTGCTGCTGGCGGAGCGGCTCAAGCAGGCCTACCACCGCGCCAACGAATACCTCATCGAGCGCGGCATCATGCCCCGGATCGACTTCAAGGACCGTGTCCGTCGATCCCCCAGCCAGGGCGGCACGCGTGTGCAGCCCCCCGCCCACGACCCGCAGGAATCGGACTCCGGCCACAGCAGCGGCTACGGGCGCCAGCCTTACGACCATTCAGGCGGAGGGCGCGGTCCGCACCAGACTCCCGCCAGCGGCCGTTCCTCGGGCGGTCCACCGATCACCCACGGTGCGCAGACCCCGATGTGGCCCTCGTGGGCGCAGGACCCGCTCGTGGATTCGGACGCCCAGGGGCTGGCGTCGCGCCAGAGCGCCGGGCAGGCGATGCCCCGGGGCTCGGCGGCCGACATGGCGGAAGAAACCCGCATGATGACCGCTGCCACCCCGCTGGGGCGGGCACGCAGCCGCGCCCAGGGGGTGCTGGGCCAGCTCAAGCGCCTGCTCGTGGGCCGGATCGGCCCCGAGTTCGACTCCACCTCCTACGAGCCGGCTTCGCCGGCCCTGGCCGCTGCCATTGCCGCGCGGGTCGACAACGCGGCCGCCGTCAGCGGTGGCACTCTGATCGAGGACTACTCCCTGGCCGGTGTGGCGCGGGTGGCCGGGCAGCTCCGCCAGCAGACCGTCGAGCTCAAGAACAAGGCCGAGACCAAGGGCGAGAAAGCCACCATCGAGATTGTCGCGCTGATGTTCCAGGCCATCCTGCATGAAGAGCGCATCCCGCCCACCATCCGGGTCTGGTTTGCGCGCCTGCAGATGCCGGTATTGCGGGTGGCGCTGGCCGAGCCTGATTTCTTCGGCACCGCCAACCATCCGGCGCGCCAGCTGATCGACCGGATGGGGTCCTGTGTCATGGGCTTCGATGCCAGTGGCATCCAGGGCGGGGCGCTCGAAAAGGAGATCAAGCGCGTCGTGCAGGTCATCGAGCAGTACCCCGAGACCGGCAAGCGGGTCTACGAACTGGTGTATGCGGAGTTCCAGAAGTTCCTGCAGAAATTCCTGGCCGGCAATGGCGCCACCCAGAAGGTGGTCAGCGTCGCACAGCAGGTGGAGCAGAAGGAGACGCTCACGATCCAGTACACGATCGAGATGCGCAACACGTTCAAGGAAGCTCCGGTGCGGGAAGAGATCCGCAGCTACCTGTTCAAGGTCTGGGCCGAGGTGCTGGCGGTCTCTGCGATCCGCAAGGGCGCGCAGCATGCCGAGACGCTGGAGCTCAAGAAAACGGCCACCGATCTGGTCTGGGCGGCGAGTGCCAAACCCAACCGTGCAGATCGCTCGCGGGTGATCCAGGACCTTCCCAAGCTGTTGCAGCGGCTGCGCGGGGGCATGACCCTGCTCGGCATGGCACCCAGCCAGCAGGATGTGCACATCAAGACTGTCAGCGACACCCTCGCGGATGCCTTCCTGTCCAAGACCGAGGCGATTCCTGTGGCCCATATCGAGGCCATGGCGAAACGACTGGCCAATCTCGAGGACTTCGTCAGCGAAGATGGCATGGGAGACCTGCCCCTGGACGCCGAGAGCATCGAGCTGATGCTGGGCATCGATCCTGCCACCATCGATGTGGTGGCCAATGGCGGCTCGAAGCCGACCAACGCCATGCTGGCCTGGGCCCAGGAAATGGAGCTGGGCTCGTGGTTCACGCTGGACCACAATGGCCGGGTGACTAAGGTCCAGTTTGCCTGGCGCAGCGAGCGCAAGCAGCTGCACCTGTTCGCATCCACCGATGGCCATACCTACCTGATCCAGGCCGGCCGTCTGGCGGCGTACCTGCAGGCCGGCCTGCTGCTGCCCCAGGAAGAAGAAGCCCTCACGGTGCGGGCAACCCGTGACGCACTGGCCAAGCTCGAGGCCAATCCGGAACGCCTCTTGGGCTGATCGCCGGGGCACCCGGCCGGGCCGGTGTCAGTGGGCGATGCGTTCGGCCGGGTTGTCGCAGAGTTCGTCGAGCACCAGGGCATCGGGCTCCTGGCCAAAACTCCAGTACACCATCAGGACGATGATTTTCAGGTCGTCCAGGTCCAGCACCGTGCTGTTCGATGCCATCGCCCGTTCGATGACCACCTCCCGCATGGGGGCCGGCAGCGCCTGGGCCGCGTCCAGGAAATGCAGGAAACCCAGGCATTGCGGGCCCATGCGGTTTTGCTCGTCCACCGAGTAGACCCGCATGCTGGACGCTGACGGCGCCTGACCATCGGGTGCCGGAAGACCCGCCGCAAGCGGCTGCTCCGAGCCGCGCGTCGCCAGGCTCAGGCCGCTCAGCCAGACCAGCGCCTCCTGGATCTCGTCCTGCTCGAAGCCCACCGCGCTGAGTTTGCGGCCGAGATGTTCCCACTGGGGACAGGCGTCGCCCCTCCAGTAGTTCTCGTAGACAAACACCAGTACCTCGAACATGGCCCCAATATAGCGCAGTTGCCTTGCAGTAGCCCGCCGCAGGGGCGCCGCAGTGTCAGGCCGAGGCCATGCGCTGGTACAGGCCGCCAGGCAGGCGGGCGACCTGCCCCTGCAACTCCAGGGCCATCAACTGCGCCTGCAACTGCGCGGTGGCCAGGCCGGTTCGGGCCAGCAAGGCCTCCAGGCTCACGGGGTCGAAGCCCAGCGCGGCCAGCAGGCTGTCCTGCTCGGGGGCGGCCGCCGGTGTCTGCAGGCAGGCTGGCCCGGTGGGGCGGGGCGCCGCTTCACAGCCGCCTTCCTCCAGCACGTCCTGCGCTGACTCGACCAGCTTGGCGCCCTGCTTGATCAGCGCGTGGCATCCGCGTGACTGGGTGGCATGGATCGATCCCGGGATCGCGAATACGTCCTTGCCCTGCTCCACGGTCAGGCGCGCCGTGATCAGCGAGCCCGACTGCAGCGCCGCTTCGACAACCAGCGTGCCATGCGCGATGCCGGCGATCAGGCGGTTGCGCCGCGGGAAGTTGGCCGGCAGGGCCGGCGTCCCGATCGGGTACTCGCTGATCACCAGCCCCAGCTTCGCGACACGCCGCGTCAGACCCTGGTGGGCCTTCGGATAGACACGGTCCAGACCGGTGCCCACCACCGCGATGGTGGCTGCCTGGCTGCCGTGAAGCCGGCAGCCCTCCAGTGCGCCTTCGTGGGCCGCCCCATCCACGCCCAGCGCCATGCCCGACACCACGGTCAGCCCTGCATCGGCCAGCGCCTGCCCGAACTGCCGCGCGTTGATCAGTCCCTGAGGCGTCGGGTTGCGGCTCCCAACGATGGCGATGCTGTGGCTGAAGCTGCGGTCGAACCAGTCGTGGCGTTGTGCGTGGTCCGCATCGGCGCCGGGCCCGCCCAGGTAATACAGCACCAGGGGCGGGTCTTCCGTGGCCAGCAGCCCGGGCGGGTAACGCGGATCCCCCAGAAAGACCACCTGGCGGAGCGGGCTCGGGGGCAATGCATCGGGCCACAACCAGGCCCATGTGGTGTCGACCAGCCTATCCAGCCCCTCGGGCATATCCGCCAATGCCGCAGCCTGGCTTTGGCTCACGACCTGCCGCAAAGCCGTCTGGTCCTGGCAGAAGATGGCCTCGGGCGGGCCGAAGCACGCCAGCAGGCGGCGCGCGGCGTCGCTGCCCACCCCTGGAGTCTGTGTCAGGCGCAACCAGCCCGTGAGTTCGGCGCGGTCCATCCGGGTGGGCTGTGGTGCGCGCGTGCCCGGGGCCTTGCGGGGGTCCCTGCGCCGTGCAGCGCGTGGCGGTTCAGCGCGGGTTGATCAGGCGGTCGCCGACCTTCACGCCGTCGGTGATGTCGAGCACCAGCGCGTAGGAGATGCGGTCGAAGGTGCGAAAGACCATCAGCAACCCGTTGCGTTCGTCGGGCAGTTTCATCTGTGCCTTGTTGGCGTCGGTCTTGTCGATCATGCGCTCTCCGAACTTCTGGATCGCCAGCACATGCCCGCGCTCAAGGCCGTCGCGGCTGCCCTTGTTGATGGCGACCACCTGGTTCTGTGCCGCATTGACCACCGCGCTGCCATAGACCGAGACGATGCGGCCATCGATCACGCCAGCCGGTGCCCGGGGCGCATAGCTGAGCATTTCGCGGGGGGGTTCGGGCAACAGGCGATCCCCGACACGCATTTCTTCCTTGGCGGCCACGATGTCGATGGTGGCCGGAACGACTTCGGTGATCTCCGTGCCGTCGCTGTTCTTGCGCTTTTCGGTGGATTCGCTGCGCACCAGCAGCGCCTTGCCGACGTACTGGGCTTCGTAACCCAGTATCTCGCCGCTGCTCGGGTCGCGCAATGGCGTCGCGTTGCGGAAGACCCTGAATTCCTGCTGCTTGCCCGGGGCGTCGAGCAGGGGTGTGCCTGTCTGCCCACGCGCATAGGCCCGGTCGCCGCGCGTCAGCAGCACCCGGCTGTCCAGCGCAGCCACGATGCGGGGCGCGTTCGCCAGGCCGGCGGCATCCACGATGACGGGTTCTGCCAGGAAGGGCTCGATGAGGTGCGCCCGAATGGTCGGCAGGGCGCCGCTGTCCAGGGGCTCGTAGCGGGTGCGCGGTGAGACGCGGATGGTCTCGGTCGGCGGTGCGTCGGCACCCGCCGCACTGGCCGTGGTGCGCAGCGTGGCCCGCCCGTTCTTGCGCTCCAGGAACAGCTTCTGGCCCGGGTAGATCCGGTGTGGGTTCTTGATGTCGTTGAGGTTCATGCCCCACAACTCGGGCCAGCGCCAGGCGCTCTTGAGGAACATGCCGGAGATGGCCCACAGCGTGTCACCCGCCTTGACGGTGTAGTTGTCCGGCGCATCGGGCGCGAGCTCGGTCAGCGCAATACCGGCTTGCGCGACCTGTTCTGCCGTGGCCTTCTGGCCCTGCGTGATGGGAAAATTCTGGGCCAGTGCCGGTGCGCCTGCCAGGCCTGCGAGCAGTGCCAGGGCCCAGATGGTGTTTGCCGACATTCGAATGGTCATTTCTTGCTGCATGGTGGTCGCCCCTGAAGGCCACCCCGGCCGGCTACCATACGGCTCCACGACCAGGGAAATCTTGATAAATCACGCACGATTTTGCGCTCAAGTCCTTGATTGGGCAACGTTTTCACTCACCTGCCAAGTCTTCCGTCCCCAAAAGTGGCGAAAATAACGACATCTTTGTAGAGAAATCATGGCTTTGCTTCCGATTCTTTGTTTTCCGGACCCCCGACTGCACAAGCTCGCGAAGCCGGTCCACTCCGTCGACCAGCGCATCCGGACCCTGGTGGCCGACATGCTGGAAACCATGTACGACGCCAAGGGCATCGGGCTGGCTGCCACGCAGGTCGATGTGCACGAGCGTGTCATCGTGATCGATGTGTCCGAGGAGCGCAACACCCCGCTGGTGCTGATCAACCCGGTGCTGAGCTGGACCAGCCCCGAGAAGCATGTCAACGAGGAAGGCTGCCTGTCGGTGCCGGGCATCTACGACAACGTGCAGCGTTTCGATGCCGTCAAGGTCGTCGCCCTGGACCAGCACGGCGCATCGCGCACCATCGAGGCCGACGGCTGGCTGGCCGTGTGCATCCAGCACGAGATGGACCATCTCCTGGGGAAAGTGTTCGTCGAATACCTCTCCCCGCTCAAGCGCAACCGGATCAAGACCAAGATGCTCAAGTTGCAGCGCGAGGAGCGCGATTGAGGCTGGTTTTTGCCGGAACACCCGAATTTGCCCGCGCGGCCCTGCAGCGCCTGTGCGAGGCGGGTCATGATGTGCGACTGGTGCTTACCCAGCCGGACCGGCCCGCAGGCCGCGGCATGAAGCTGCAGGCGTCGCCGGTCAAGGCCTTCGCCCTGGCGCAGGGCATTGCCGTGGCGCAGCCGCGCGGGCTGCGCCTGGACGGGCGGTTTGCCGACGATGCGGCGCAGGCCCGCCAGGTACTGCGTCAGGCTGATGCGCACGCCATGGTCGTGGCAGCCTACGGCCTGATCCTTCCGCGCTGGGTGCTGGATGCGATGCGTGCCCGCCCCGGCGGCCTGGGCTGCCTCAACATCCATGCCTCTCTGCTGCCCCGCTGGCGCGGCGCGGCACCGATCCACCGCGCCGTCGAGGCCGGTGATGCAGAGACCGGCGTGACCATCATGCAGATGGACGAAGGCCTGGACACTGGCGACATGCTGCTGGTGGAGCGCTGCCCCATCCGCCACGGCGGCCCCGACGCCGACACCACCGACACCCTCCATGCGCGCCTGGCCGCCCTCGGGGCGGACCTGGTGGTTCGTGCGCTGGCGCTGGCCGCGCTGGGCCGGTTGCCGGCGACACCCCAGCCTGAGGAAGGTGTGACCTATGCCCGGAAGATCGATCGGGCCCAGGCCCAGCTGCGCTGGGAGGCCGACGCGGCCCTGCTGGAGCGCCAGATCCGGGCTTTCGATCCCGCGCCGGGCGCCTGGACCATGCATGGCGCCGATGTCCTGAAGGTCTGGCGCGCGGCGCTGATCCCGCGGGTGGTTCCGGCCGGGACGCCGGCAGGCACCGTGCTGGCGGTCGGTCCGCAGGGGATCGACGTCGCCTGCGGCACTGGCAGCCTGTGCATCACGGTGCTGCAGAAGCCTGGGGGCCGCCGTCTCGCGGTGGCCGACTTCCTGCACGGGTCTTCCCTGCAGGCAGGCATGCGTTTCGAGGCTGCCGCCACCGCCTGATGTTTCTAAGCCGTTCCTACCGCGCGCATCCGGAGTTCGACGTCGGAATGCGCGACTTCTACCGCCTGGCCCCCGGAATCGCCGCCTGGGGCCTGATGACGGGTGTGGCCATGGTCAAGTCCGGCCTGGGCGTGGTCGAGTCCCTGCTGATGGCCCTGCTGGTATTTGCGGGCAGTGCGCAGCTGGCGGCCACGCCGCTGATCATTGCAGGTGCCCCGGTGTGGGTGATCCTGGCAACCGGTTTCTGCGTCAACCTGCGTTTTGTGGTGTTCAGCCTGCACCTGCGGGCCTATCTGGCGCATCTGCCGATGTGGCAACGCGTCACGCACGGCTACTTCACGGCCGACATGAGTTATGTGCTGTTCACCCGCCGTTTTCCACAGCCGGCCGACGATGCCGCCGGGCGCAGCGCGCAGGAGGCCTATCTGGCGGGCAACGACCTGGTGAACTGGGTGGCCTGGATGGGGTCGAGCGTTCTGGGGGTGCTGCTGGCCAATCTGATCCCCGAGGCCTGGGGGCTCGGGTTTGCCGGCCTGCTGTGCCTGATCGGCATCCTGTGCTCGCTGGCGACTACGCGGCTGCGTGTGATGTCGGCGGCGGTTGCGGGGGTGGTCGGGGTGCTGGCCTATGCGCTGCCGCTCAAGCTCAACATCCTGCTCGCCATCGGAGTGGCCGTGATCCTGTGCCTGGGGGCGGAGCGGCTGCCCGGGTCCGGGCAGCATCGGGCCCTACGATGACGGAGATCGACTGGCGCCATGTGGGTGTCATCCTCGGCCTGGCGCTCATGACCGTGCTGGCGCGCAGCTTTTTCCTGTTCTCCGGCAAACCCTGGAGCCTGCCCCGATGGGCGCAGCGCGGGCTGCACTATGCGCCGATCGCGGCCCTGGCCGCCGTGGTGATTCCCGAGGTGGTCACGGTGCAGGGGGCGCTGGTCGACACCTGGCGCGACGCACGGCTCTACGCGGCTGCGGTCGGCGTGTTCGTCTATTTCTGGCGCCGGGATGTGCTGGTCACGGTCCTTGGGGGCATGGCGGTCTATCTGCCGCTGCGCCTGGGCCTGGGGTGGTAGCGGGACCTGCCCTCGCTGGTACGCAACCATCAGCGCGTGCGCTACCTGTTCAACCCCCTGAGCATGCCGTACGGCGGAGCCAAGCGGGCAGCGGCTGCGGTGCCGCGTGCCAGGCAGACCAACCCGCAGCTGGCGCAGTTGCAGGCCGAGGACCTGCTGGATGTTTTGCAGCGCGCCGGGCTGGCCGTGTGGTGGCTGGACAACCAGTCCGGCTGCAAGCGGCTGTGTGAACGTGTCCCGCAGGTACTGACGGGCACGCTGGAGGATCCTGTCCTGTGCAGCGGCGGCGAACGCCTGGACGAGACCATGCTCAAGGACCCGGACCGGCGCATCGAGGCGCTCGGCGCCACGCGGCTTGCGCGTGGCTTGGTCATGCACCAGATGGGCAGCCACGGCCCGGCGTATTTCCGGCGCTCACTGCCCGCCCTCAAGAGGACCACGGCGAATCGCTGGGGGAAACAATCCTTACCCCACGGTCTGCCCCATGCCCTGGCGGCAGGTTTCCAGACCCACTTGCCCATGGCCACCTGGGTGTCGCCGGCGATGCAGACGCGCCTGGTGCTGCGGGCCGGATGCCTGCGGCAGAAGGCCGACGCGCCACTGAGCCACGACCACCTTTTCCATTCGGTGCTGGGCTTGCCCGATACCAACACCACACTGCACCACAGCGCCCCCGACATCTTTGCGGCCTGCCGGTGACACCTACAATTTGGCCACAACCCAACTGACGGACCTCATGCCATGGACTACATCCGCTTCTCCGACCTGTGCGCCGCCGGCAAGGTGAGCGGCAAGCGGGTCTTCATCCGTGCCGACCTCAATGTGCCCCAGGACGACCAGGGGCACATCACCGAAGACACCCGCATCCGTGCGTCCGTGGCCTGTGTGCGCATGGCACTGGACGCCGGCGCGGCGGTCATGGTCACCTCGCACCTGGGGCGCCCGACCGAGGGTGCCTTCACCCCCGCAGATTCGCTGGCGCCGGTCGCAGCCCGCCTGGGTGAACTGCTGGGCCGCGCCGTTCCCCTGGCGGCGGACTGGGTCGACGGCGTGCAGATCGACGGCCGCTCGCTGCAGCCCGGCGAAGTGGTCATGCTGGAGAACTGCCGCGTCAACAAGGGCGAGAAGAAAAACAGCGAGGAGCTTTCCCGCAAGATGGCGGCCTTGTGCGACATCTTCGTGCATGACGCCTTCGGCACCGCGCACCGTGCCGAAGCCAGCACCTACGGCATCGCCCGCTACGCGCCCGTGGCCTGTGCCGGCCCGCTGCTCGCGGCCGAGATCGACGCGATCACGCGTGCACTGAAGGCACCACGCCGTCCGCTGGTGGCGATCGTGGCCGGCTCCAAGGTGTCGACCAAGCTCACCATCCTCAAGAGCCTGGCCGACAACGTGGACCAGCTCATCGTGGGCGGCGGCATCGCCAATACCTTCATGCTGGCGGCGGGCCTGAAGATCGGCAAGAGCCTGGCCGAGCCGGACCTGCTGCCCGAGGCGCTCGTCGTCATCCAGGCCATGCAGGCCCGCGGTGCAGCGGTGCCGATCCCGACCGATGTGGTCACCGCCAAGGCCTTCAAGGCCGATGCGCCGGCGACCGTGAAGGCGGCCGCCGATGTGGAGGACGACGACCTGATTCTCGACATCGGCCCGCAGACCGCCCAGCGGCTGGCCGACCAGCTGCGCCAGGCCGGCACCATCGTGTGGAACGGCCCGGTGGGCGTGTTCGAGTTTCCCGCCTTTGAGGGCGGCACGCGCACCATCGCGCATGCGATCGCCGACAGCGCGGCGTTCTCGATCGCCGGGGGTGGTGACACGCTGGCGGCGATTGCCAAGTACGGCATCGAGCAGCAGATCGGCTACATCTCCACCGGTGGCGGCGCCTTTCTTGAAGTGCTCGAGGGCAAGATGCTGCCGGCCTTCGAAATCCTGGCGCAGCGCGCGAAGGGCTGACGCCCGCGCAGCGCCCATGCGCGCTGTGGCCCGGCAGGCGCTGCGGTGAACCGCCGGGCGGTAACCCGCCGGTAATTTTTTCCATGGGAGAATCCGCCCGCACTATCCGGAGACTTCCCCATGGCACTGCGCCGCGCCACCAAGATCGTTGCCACCCTCGGTCCGGCATCCAGCGACCCCGACCTGCTCGAGCAGATGATCCGGGCCGGCGTGAACGTGGTGCGGCTCAACTTCAGCCACGGTGTGGCGCAGGACCACATCGACCGGGCGCGCCTGGTGCGTGAGGCTGCGCAGCGGGCCGGCCGCGAGGTCGCCATCATGGCCGATCTGCAGGGGCCGAAGATCCGCGTGGGCAAGTTCGCGCAGGGCAAGGTGATGCTGGAAAGCGGCGCCTCCTTCCTGCTGGATGCGGCGCGTACGGAGCTGGGCGATGTCCATGCGGTGGGCCTGGACTACAAGGCCTTGCCGCGCGAGGTCAAGGTGGGGGACACCCTGCTGCTCAATGACGGACTGATCGTCATCGTGGTCGATGCGGTCAAGGGCGAGACCATCCACACCACCGTCAAGATCGGCGGCGAACTCTCCAACAACAAGGGCATCAACAAGCTCGGCGGCGGCCTGACCGCGCCCGCACTGACCGCCAAGGACATGGACGACATCCGCACCGCGATGAAGTTCCAGGCCGACTACGTGGCGGTGAGTTTCCCCAAGAACGCCACCGACATGGAGATGGCGCGCCAGCTCTGCAACGTGGCCGCCGCCGAGTTCGACCACCGCCCGGGGCTGATCGCCAAGATCGAGCGCGCCGAAGCGATCCCGAAGCTGGTCGAGATCCTGTTGGCCAGCGACGGCATCATGGTCGCGCGCGGTGACCTGGCGGTGGAGGTCGGCAATGCCGCCGTGCCGGCGCTGCAGAAACGCATGATCCAGCTGGCCCGGGAGCACGACAAGGTCGTGATCACCGCCACCCAGATGATGGAGTCCATGATCAACAACCCGGTGCCCACCCGCGCCGAGGTGAGCGATGTGGCCAATGCCGTGCTGGACGGCACCGATGCGGTGATGCTGTCGGCCGAAACCGCGGCAGGCAAGTACCCGCTGGAGACCGTGGTCGAGATGGCCAAGATCTGCCTGGCCGCCGAGGCCCATGACGTGGTCAAGCTGGACGGCGACTTCACCGGCCAGACCTTCGGCCGCATCGACCAGACGATCGCCATGGGCGCACTCTTCACCGCCCACCACCTGGGTGCCAAGGCCATCGTGGCCATGACCGACAGTGGCTCGACCGCGCTGTGGATGAGCCGCCACCTGATCCAGATCCCGATCTATGCCTTCACGCCCTGGGTCGCCACGCAGCGTCGCATGGCGCTGTACCGCAATGTCCGCCCCCTGCTCAAGGACAGCAGCGGCGACCGCGACACGGCACTGGCGCAGGCCGAGAACGACCTGAAGTCGCGCGGCATCGTG